>JBGVJN010000001.1:0-27072 GCA_045129455.1 Faecousia sp.
GAAACGACGCAGCCTTCGGTGTCGATCACACCAAAGGTGCGATCTGCGATCTCTCTTAACTGTATAATGACGCTCTGGAAAACACTATTGGACATAACTCTGCCCCTCCTCAGAATTTTACACAAATGCGCTTTTCACAAAATTGCTACATCATTATACATCCCTTTTGCACAATTTGCAAGTACCTTTTGACATTTTATTGCAAAAAATACTCTGCTTTTTGGCACTATTGACGCATCCCAAGACGCATCCGGGGGGGGTGGATCTCAAAAGGGTGCATAAATGTCACAAAATGCCTGCTGTGAAAGCTCACCTTCACAGCAGGCACAGAATCTATCAAAAGCCGATCTTCTTATATCTTATCCGGGTCCAGCGCATCCACTTCTTCATCGGTCAGCTGACGCACCTGCCCCAGGGGCAGACCGTCCAGCTCCAGGACACCTTCCTTTTCCCGGCGCAGGTAGGTCACACTCATACCGCGGGAGGCCATCATCCGGCGCACCTGGTGGTACTTTCCCTCGCAGACGGTGATGTAGCTTTGACCCGTTCCCGCAGGCTTCAGCTCCGCCGGCAGGCAAAGGGTCCCATCCTTTAAGGTAAGGCCCGCGGCAAAGGCCGCCACATCCGCTTCGTTGGCTTCCCCCTCATGCCGGGCATAGTAGACCTTCGGCACTTCCTTTTTGGGGCTGATCAGCCGATGGAGCAAGTCGCCATCGTTGGTGAAAAGCAGCAGACCTTCCGTTTCCTTATCCAGCCGTCCCACAGGCTTCAGCTCCAAATGCGCCATGGAAGGGGGCAGCAGCTCCATCACCGTTTTTTCCACCGGGTCTTCCGTAGCGGTCACGAAGCCGGCAGGCTTATGAAGCATCACCACCGTGCGGGGTCTTCCTCCCAGTACCTGTCCGTCCAGGCAGATGCAGCTGCGCTGAGGGTCCACCTTTTGGGCGGCATCGGTGCAAACACTGCCGTCCACCGTGACTCTGCGGGCCTTCAATAGCTGCTTGACCTGGCTGCGGGTACCTGCGCCGCTGTTTGCCAGAAATTTATCCAATCTTTCCATAGCTGCTCCGTTCTATCCCTGTCCACGGGTGAATAGGCTTTAATGCAAATTCATAACCGGAGGGATCAAATTATGATGGTAATGACCGCAAAGGTCGACAAGAAGAAGATCGCCATCGTTCTGGCTGCGGCGGTGGTACTGATCGCAGGCCTTGTGCTGATCTTCGGGGGTGACGGCAGCGCTCCCACCGCATCCACCAACGCCCCCAGCAACGATGCCCGGGTGGCATTTTTGGAGAGCTTCGGCTGGGATGTGACCACCTCACCGGTGGAATCCGGCCAGGTGAAGATCCCCAAAGAGTCCAGCGAGGTCTTCGACCGCTACAACTCCCTGCAGAAAAGCCAGGGATACGATCTGAGTGCCTACGCCGGTAAGACCGTGATGCGCTATGTGTACAGGATCAATAATTACCCCGGTGCCACCGAGCCGGTGTATGCCACCGTGCTGGTGTTCAAAAATCAGATCATCGGCGGTGATGTGACCGACACCTCCGCCAAGGGCGTGGTGCGGGGCTTCAAGAAGCCTGCCGAGGTCCCGAACACCCAGCCCCCCACCGCCGCCACGGATCCTACGGAAGGAAGCGCCCCGGCTACGCCGTCCAAGTGACATTCTAGCATATTTCCCCGGTCTTGACAACCCGCCCAGGGCATGATATGCTCTAGAAAACCGTATAGATCTTCAGGGCGGGGTGTGATTCCCCACCGGCGGTATAGTCCGCGAGCGCCAAGGCGCCGAACCGGTTCGATCCCGGTACCGACAGTAGAGTCTGGATGAAAGAAGATCCGCTTTTCCGCGTTTTTCATGCCCTGAGTCTATGCTCAGGGCATTTTTTGCGGGGTGATCCTATGAAAAGTAAGCTGAATGTTAAAAAAATGGTACTGATCGCCATGCTGGCGGCGGTGGCGTATATGATGGTATTTCTGGTGCGGATCCCGGTGGTCCTGTTTCTGAAGTACGAACCGAAGGATGTGATCATCACCATCGGCGGATTTCTTCTGGGCCCCATGGCAGCCTTCGCCTGCTCCGCGGTGGTATCCGTCATCGAGATGTTCTCCATTAGCGATACCGGCCCCATCGGCTGCGTCATGAATCTTTTGAGCACCTGCAGCTTCGCCTGCACCGCCGCGCTGATCTACAAAAAGCGCCACAGTATGGCCGGCGCGCTGCTGGGTCTGCTGGCAGGCTCCGCCATAATGGTGGTGACCATGCTGCTGTGGAACTACCTGGTCACGCCCCTGTATATGACCGGCACCTCCCGGTCAGATGTGGCCGCCATGCTGATCCCCATCTTCCTGCCGTTCAACCTTCTGAAGGCTGGCTTCAATACCGCGCTGACCCTGGCCTTTTACAAACCCGTGGTCACGGCGCTGCGGCGCACCGGTCTGGTGGAGACAAATCCAGGCAGCGGCAAGCGCTCCCGGTCCGGCGTCTATCTTCTGGCAGCGCTTTTGTTGATCACCTGCATCCTACTGCTGCTGGTCTACCAGGGAAAAATCTAATCCAGCCAAAAAGCGAAAAAGGCCCCCTCTGACGAGGGGGCTGTCAGCGGAGCTGACTGGGGGAGAGAAAGCCTAAAACATTCTGTATTCTAAGGAAATACCGATAAATACGAAGCATTTTCTCTCCCTCAGTCGCCTTTGGCGACAGCTCCCTCATCAGAGGGAGCCTTAGGCGCCCCTGCGTCCAAGGTTTATTGACATACAAAAAGCTCCCGGTCAGCAACCGGGAGCTTTCGTTTTTATTCGTTATTCCAGGGTTCTTCCGGCTGCGGCTGCCATGCAGGCTCCGGCTGCACCGGTGCCACAGGTTCCTCAGCCTTTTTGGGCGGCATGCCCAGATCCTTATCACGACAGATGAAAATGAAGATGGGCAGCGTGATGCTGACGAAAATATTCAGGATCAGATACAGCACCTTATTGGAAGGATCGCAGGAGGCATACAGGTCGTAAAGCGCCATATATTGAAGGATCGTGAACGCAACAGACACTCCAAGCATCACCAGGTACACAACCAACAGACCCACCATCGAGCCGATCACGCTCTCCTCAAACGCATCCGTTCCCATCGGGGGCTGCACATGTCCGAATCCACTGCTGATCATCTGGAATATAAGCACAAAGCATAGCACAAGCATTACGATCAGGGTGATATACAGAAGGATATTCAGCACCAGCAGCGCCTTGCGCTTATTCTTTACCTGCCCTCTTGCCACATAACGATACTGATCGGAGATGCACCCAAGGATCCACACATTACCCACAGGGATCCATGCCAGCCAGGGATTGCGGATCCCGCGGCGCTTGGCGATGGAATAAGTACCCCAGGAAGTCAGCACATAGGTAGCAAGGCTAACAAGACCAATGATCAGAAAATAGAAAAGATAGATCAGCAGGAAGGTCACGCCGAAGGCTTCGTCGCCGCCAAAACCCATGTCCATATCCGGATAAATATCGTACATTCAGATTTCCTCCTAACATTTTTTGGTGTATCTATCGTACCACAATCCTACCGGGATTGCAACATTTTTCCCACAGGCCTCTCACCCATAAGGAAATTTGAAATTCCGTAAATCATCCATTGATTATTTGGAATTATGTGTTATTATTATAATGTATGATTATGTGCCGAGGGACAAAATTTGTTCCGAGGCCTGGATTTTTGTTTATTATTTTTGGATTATGAGGAGTACGAAATGATCACAGTAAGCAATCTCGGTATGCAATTCGGCGGCCAGTGGCTGTTCCAGCATGTGGACCTGCAGTTCCTGCCCGGCAACTGCTACGGCATCATCGGTGCCAACGGCGCGGGCAAGTCCACCTTCCTGCGCATTCTCTACGGTGAGCTGGATTCCACCGCCGGCTCCATCGTCATCGATCCCGACAAGCGGGTATCCGTTCTGAAGCAGAACCAGAACGCCTACGACGAATACACCATCATGGACACCGTCATCATGGGCAACCAGCGCCTTTACGATGTGATGAAGGAAAAGGATGCCATCTACGAAAAGGAAGACTTCTCCGATGAAGACGGCATGCGTGCCTCCGAGCTGGAGGTGGAATTCGCGGAAATGGGCGGCTGGGAAGCCGAGTCCGACGCTTCCCGGATCCTGCAGGGTCTGGGCATCCCCACGGATATGCACTACGACATTATGGGCAGCACCGATCCCCGTTTGAAGGTGAAGGTCCTGCTTGCCCAGGCATTGTTTGGCAACCCCGACATCGTCATGCTGGACGAGCCCACCAACAACCTGGACATCGAGGCCATCAACTGGCTGGAGGATTTCCTGCTGGACTTCCCCGGTATGGTCATCGCCGTTTCCCACGACCGTCACTTCCTGAACACCGTCTGCACCCACACTGTGGATATCGACTACGGCAAGATCAAGATGTATGTGGGTAACTACGACTTCTGGTATGAATCCTCCCAGATGGTCCAGGCCATGATCCGCAACAAGAACAAGCGCAACCAGGAAAAGATCGAAGAGCTGCAGCTGTTCATCCAGCGCTTCTCCGCCAACAAGTCCAAGGCCAAGCAGGCTACCGCCCGCCGCAAGCTGCTGGACAAGCTGACCGTGGAGGAGATGCCCTGCTCCACCCGCCGCTATCCCTTCGTGGGCTTCATGCCCGAGCGTGAGCTGGGTAAGGACATTCTGACGGTGAAGGATGTTTCCGTCACCGTGGACGGTGTCAAGCTGCTGGACAAGGTCTATTTCTCCGTGGGCAAGAACGACAAGATCGCCTTCGTTGGCGAAAACGAGCTGGCCCAGACCGCTCTGTTCCAGATCCTCATGGGCGAGCTGGAGCCGGACGAGGGCAGCATCAAGTGGGGCATCTCCACGGTGCGCAGCTACCTGCCCAAGGACAACACCCCCTACTTTGAGGGCAACAAGATGGAGCTGGTGGACTGGCTGCGCCAGTACTCCGCCAAGAAAGACGATGTGTATCTCCGGGGCTTCCTGGGCCGGATGCTGTTCTCCAATGAAGATGTCTTCAAGAGTGTGGATGTACTGTCCGGTGGCGAAAAGGTCCGCTGCATGCTCTCCAGGATGATGCTTTCCGGCGCCAATGTGGTGCTGCTGGACCAGCCCACCAACCACCTGGATATGGAATCCATTCAGGCGGTGAACAAGGGTCTGGAAGCCTTCCAGGGCGTTGTTTTGCTTGCTTCCCATGACCACGAAATGCTTACCTCCACCTGTAACCGCGTCATTGCCTTCCAGCCCGACGGCACCATCGTGGACCGCTACGGCACCTACGATGACTACCTGGAGTGGATGGCACAGAATAAGCAGTAAGCTCTGTCATCCTGAGCGAGCGCAAGCGAGTCGAAGGATCTTCGCACTCAATTGCGGTATGCAGGGAGGAGTTATCGCATGTATTTCGTTTACCTGCTGACAAACTGGGATGATTCCGTCCTATATATCGGCGTGACCAGTAACCTTCCACGCCGTCTCTATGAACACCGCAACGGGTTGGCAGATGGGTTTACCAAAAAATATAATGTTCATAAACTTGTATATTTCGAGCAAACAAACGATGTTTACAGTGCGCTGTCAAGAGAAAAGCAACTCAAAAAATGGTCTCGCAAGAAGAAAAATGACTTAATCCAAAGCACAAATCCCACATGGCGCGATTTGTCTAAGGATTGGCACTAGCTTTCACCGCGTAGATCCCTCGACGCGCTTCGCTTGCTCGGGATGACAACGGTTTTAGGAGAAATTATCATGGAAAAAATCTTAAACATTATCACCGCGCAGATGCAGCAGGCCTTTGCCGCTGCAGGCTACGACGCATCCTTCGGCCGGGTGACGGTCTCCAACCGCCCCGACCTGTGCGAATACCAGTGCAACGGCGCTCTGGCCGCCGCCAAGCAGTACAAGTGCGCTCCCATCCAGATCGCCCAGGCCGTGGCCAAGCAGCTGGATCCGGCGGACTACAGCATGGTGGATGCGGTCATGCCCGGCTTCATCAATCTGAAGCTTTCCGATGCCTTCCTTCAGAAGTATCTGGAAGCCATGCGCACCGCCCCCTCCTTCGGTGTGGAGCTTTCCGGTGAAGGCAAGACCGCCGTGGTAGACTATGGCGGCGCCAATGTGGCAAAGCCTCTGCATATCGGCCACCTGCGCCCCGCCATCATCGGCGAGAGCCTGAAGCGGCTGCATAAGTTCTTCGGCTACGACACCATCGGCGATGTGCATCTGGGCGACTGGGGCCTGCAGATGGGTCTGATCATTGCGGAGCTGCAGGAGCGTCAGCCGGAGCTTTGCTACTTTGATCCCGACTACACCGGCGAATATCCCACCGAGCCCCCCTTCACTCTGACCGAGCTTGAGGAGATCTACCCCACCGCTTCTTCCAAGAAGACTGACCCCGTTTTTGCTGAAAAGGCTCATGTAGCTACCTTTGAACTGCAGCAGGGCCGGCGGGGTTATCGGGCCATCTGGGATCACATCATGGGCATTTCCCTGCCCGACCTGCGCCGGATCTATGACGCGCTGGATGTCCACTACGAAAAGTGGCTGGGCGAAAGTGACGCGGATCCCTATATCCCCGCCATGGTCGCGGATCTGAAGGCACGGGGTCTGGCAGTGGAAAGCGAGGGCGCTCTGGTGGTGCCCGTGGCGGAGGAAAGCGACAAGAAGGAAGTTCCTCCCATGATCCTGGTCAAGTCCGACGGTTCTTCCATCTATGCTACCACCGACCTTGCCACCATCGTGCAGCGTATGCAGGATTGGGCACCGGACAAGATCCTCTACATCACCGACAAGCGGCAGAATCTGCACTTCGAGCAGGTGTTCCGCGCGGCGAAGAAGAGCGGCATCGTCCGGGAAGAGACCGTACTGGAGCATGTGGGCCACGGCACCATGAACGGCGCCGACGGCAAGCCCTTCAAGACCCGTGACGGCGGTGTTCTGCGGCTGGAGCAGCTGATCAACGACATGACCGACTTCGTCCGCTCCAAGGTTGTGGAAAATAAGATCGTCAGTGAGGACGAGGTGGAAGCTACCACCGCCAAGATCGCCCTGGCCGCACTGAAGTACGGCGATCTGAGCAACCAGCCCACCAAGGACTACAACTTCGATCTGGAGCGGTTTGCCGCCTTCGAAGGCAACACCGGCCCCTATATCCTCTACACCATCGTGCGCATCAAGTCCATCCTTGCCAAGTACGGTGCCTGGGAGCAGCTTCCCATCCAAGCCCCGGCCAATATTTATGCCAAGGATCTGATGCTGGCCATCACCCGGTTTGCCCCGGCCATGGAAGCCGCTCTGGCCTCCTCTGCCCCCAACCTGGTGTGCGCCTATATCTATGAGCTGGCCGGCTGCGTCAATAAGTTCTATCACGAGACCCGGATCCTGGGCGAGGAGAACGAGCAGCTGAAGGCAGGCTACATCGCGCTGATCGGCCTTGCCAAGAACATCCTGGAGACCTGTATCGACATTCTGGGCTTCAGCGCTCCCGAGAAAATGTAATATATCCTTTGCGGCGTACTTTCTAAGTGCGCCGCATTTTCTTTTCACAACCGCAGGTTGTATGAATTACTATCGGCAATTGATTGCACTCCTCCGTTTCGTTCGATAAAATGGTATTGCAAGAAAACAAAGGAGGTATTTTTATGTCCCTTGCGTCCTCTATCAATAAGCTGCGTACGGATGCCAACCTGTCTCAGGAGCAGTTTGCCGCCATATTCGGTGTTTCCCAGCAGTCTGTCCAGAAGTGGGAAAACGGCGATTCCGCGCCGGAGCTGAGCAAGCTGATCCGCATGTCCAAGCGCTTCGGTGTATCCCTGGACGCGCTGATCCTTGGCTATGACAACCGGGTCACAGAGATCCTTCCCAATACCCACCGGGTCAGACCCCAGTATGCCAATATGCACGATTGGGAATTCTACTCGGCAAATCTGCTTACGGAATACCGTCAGAGCCTGGAAGAGGGCCTGGATGTGGATGTCTACAAAGACATTTTCACCGCCACGGCACGCCTTCCCAAGGACGAGATCACAAAAAAGTTGGGCGATGTGCTTTATGAAGTGGTTGCCGGTGCCCCGCTGCGAGAAGACTACCGCTATACCGAGCCTTCAGATCTGGAGTCTATTCGTGTCCTGCGCAATGCCCACAGCTACACACCCCACACCGGGCCGGAGCTGAAAAAGCGGATCACCGGTGCCTGGCTGGGCCGCATCTGCGGCTGCCTGTTGGGCAAGCCGGTGGAAGGTGTGCGGACCAATACCCTCATCCCCATGCTGAAGGACACGGGCAATTATCCAATGCACCGCTATATTCTGCGCAGCGATCTGACCGAGCCGGTACTGGACCGCTACGGCCATTACTACGGACAGCTTTGCTACGCCGACACCATCGACGGTATGCCAATGGACGACGACACCAACTATACCGTGATGTATCAGCAGCTTGTGGATCGCTGCGGACGGGATTTCACTTCCTTTGATATCTCCCGTCTCTGGCTGGAGATCCAGAAAAAAGATGCTTACTGCACCGCGGAGCGTGTAGCCTACTGCAATTTCATCAAAGGTTACGCGCCGCCGGATTCCGCTACCTACAAGAATCCCTACCGGGAGTGGATCGGCGCCCAGATCCGGGGAGACTACTTCGGCTATATCAATCCCGGAGATCCCGAAACCGCCGCGGAGATGGCCTGGCGGGATGCCTGCATCTCCCACACCAAAAACGGCATCTACGGCGAAATGTTCGTGGCCGCCATGCTGGCGATCGCCGCTCAGACCGATCAGATGACCGACATCATTCTGGGCGGCATGGCCCAGATCCCCGCAACCAGCCGCCTGTATGAGCAGCTGATGTGGGTAGTGGACGCCTACCACGGCGGTGTGACACAGGCGGAATGCTTCCGGCAGATCCACCATCTGTTTAACGAGCACGATCCTCACGATTGGTGCCACACCATCCCCAATGCCATGATCGTGGCAGCGTCCCTGCTCTACGGTCAGGGCGACTTCAGCCGCACCGTATGTATGGCGGTGGAAGCAGGCTTCGATACCGATTGCAACGGTGCCACCGCCGGCTCGGTCTTCGGCATGACCTGGGGCATTGACCGCATCGGCAGAGAGTGGACCGACCCCCTGCGTGACACCCTCCATACCACCCTGTTCGGTCTGGAGAAGCTGCAGATCAGCCAGTGCATCGAAAAGACCCTGGCCCATTTGCCCGGTGTCCAGAAAGGAAGACGCGCATGAGATCCCTTTTCAAACACATCGCAGCAGCGCTTCTTATCGCCCTGCTTCTGTCCGGCTGTACCCCCGCAGTTTCCGGTCCTGCTCCCGGAGAAAGCACCGATCCTGCCTATGAGGGCATGACCGCTCTGAGCGAAGAAGTTTTGCTGGACAAGCTCAAGGGTGGCTGGATCGGACAAATGGTGGGCGTAGCCTGGGCCGCCACCACAGAGTTTTGCTGTCAGGGCGAGCTGATGCTTTCCTCCTACATGCCCACCTGGACTCCGGGCATGATCAACGATGCCTTTTACCAGGACGATGTGTATGTGGAGATCCCCTTCATGGAAGCCCTGGCGGCCCATGGGGTAAATTGCGACGGTTCTTACCTTGCCGATGCCTTCCGGGACTCTGGCTTCGATGTGTGGCATGCCAATCTGGCTGCCAGAAACAATCTCCGCCAGGGGATCAACTATCCGGATTCCGGCAGCTATCTGTACAGCCCCCATGCAGACGATATCGACTGGCAGATCGAATGTGACTTTCTGGGAATGATGTATCCGGGCATGGTCAATTCCGCAGCGAAGCGGGCATTTGAGCTGGGTCATATCATGAATTACGGCGACGGCGTCTATGGCGGTGTCTTTATGTCCGCCATGCACGCTGCCGCCTTCACCGCCGGCTCCATCGAGGAGATCTGGCGCGCGGGACTGGCCGTGATCCCCGAGGGGACTCAATTCCGCCAGCTTCTGGAAGATGTAGTGGCCAGTTATGAAGCCGGCGACAGCTTCGAAGCCAACTGGCGCAAGCTGGAGCGGAAATGGAACACCGGCGACCTGTGCCCGGACGGCGGGGAAAAGTACAACATTGACGCTAAGCTTAATGCAGGCTATGTACTGATGGGCCTGCTGTACGGCGAGGGCGATTTTGCGGATACCATCATCTATGCCACCCGCTGCGGTCAGGACAGCGACTGCAATCCCTCCAGCGCCGCCTCCATCCTGGGAAGCTACTACGGCGCATCCGCTCTGGACGAGCTGTACACCGGTAAGCTGGACGAGACCTCTAAGGTCTTCAGCGAAACCAGCTACACCTTTACCCAGGCTGTGGAAATGAACTACCGGCTTATGCAGCAGGCGATCACCGATGCCGGCGGCAAGGAGCACAGCGGTACCTGGTATATCCCCGTGGACCGGGAACTTCAGACGGTACCCTACGAGCAGTGGCCAGACGGTCTGTATGTGTATTACGACCTGTCCTCGTTCAATAACACAGTTTACCTCTCCGGCGTGCAATTCCTCAGAAAGAACGCCTCCATGAACAGCTATACTGTGGATATGGGCGACGGCACCGTATTCCAGGGCAGCGTACCGGGATCTCATACCTATGCCGAGCCCGGCACCTACCGCATCACCATCACACTGCGTGCCAGGGACGGTGCGGAATATCCCGTGCAGCGCACTGTGACCGTGCAGCCGTCGGATGTGCAGATCATCTGCGATGTGATGCAGCCCCAGGGCGGCGGCTCCAAAAATCTGGGAGTCATCTGCGATGGCATCCAATCTCTCAACCAAAAGGGGCAGTATGATACCTATGTGGGCAATCGACCCGTCACGGACCGGCAGACCTACATCGGCTACCTCTACCCTACCGCCCGGACGGTATCCCTGGTCCGGTTTACCGAGGGGCTTCACTACGGCGACGGTGGCTGGTTCGCGGACGGCAGTCTGAAACTGCAGCTGCGGGTGGACGGTGAATGGATCGATGCCAAGTGCAGCGTCAGCCCCGATTATCCCGCAGGAAACTCCCAGGCCCTGTTCGGCAGCAACGGTGAGACCTACACCTTCTACCTGGAGACACCGATGGAATGCACCGGTGTGCGCCTTTTCGGCATTGCCGGCGGCGCGTCAGGCTTCATCAGCGTCTGCGAGCTGACAGTCAGCTGATACCACACATAAAAAAGTCGCGCTGCTTTTCGCAGCGCGACTTTTATTTGGTTTACATGGTGTAGTTATCGAAATAACCCTGGACCAGGATGATGGGCGTGCCCTTATCGCCGGAGCCGCTGGTCAGATCACACAGAGAGCCGATCAGATCCGTCAGCCGACGGGGGGTAGTGCCCTGGGATGCCATGGTACCGGCCAGGTTGCCCTTGGCGCGGATCGCCTTCTCGATGGCCTCCTTCAGCGCATCACCGCTGAGGTTGGCGTAGTCATTGTCCGCCAGATACTTCAGCTTCAGCTCATTGGGCGTGCCCTCCAGACCGGGGGTATAGGCGGGAGATACCACAGGATCCGCCAGCTCCCAGATCTTGCCCACAGGGTCCTTAAAGGCGCCGTCGCCGTAGACCATGACCTCGATCAGCTTACCGGTCTTCTCCAGCAGTTTTTTCTGGATGCTCATGACCAGATCGGTGCATTCGTTGGGGAACAGCTTGATGGTGTTCTCCGTGGACTTATTGGAGCCCATCAGGCCGTACTTGCTGTTGTAGCCGCTGCCATTCACAGGGGCGTTGAGGATATCATCCAGACCGCAGCAGCGCTCAGCGCCGCCGGCCAACAGGATCCGATGGGTACGGGCCCGGGTGTGGATATCGCAATGCAGCACATTCTTGGTATAGTTCAGGATCACCCGGGGATTGTTGGCAAAGATGATCTCCGCCTCAGCGCCTTCCTCACGGATCAGATCGCCGTAGTACTTCACATAGTCCACCAGGGTGAAAGGATGCAGATTCTCACCGAAGAGCTTGCGGTACTGCTTCTCAGTCAGCACATCGGAATAAGGATTGATGCCCGCCTCATCCAGCTTGTCCAGAGAGACCAGCTCATTGCCCACCTCGTCGGAGGGATAGCTGAGCATCAGCACCACTTTCTTACTGCCACGGGCAATGCCCCGCAGGCAGATGGCAAAACGATTGCGGGAAAGGATGGGGAAGATCACACCCACAGTTTCTCCGCCCAGCTTTTCCTTTACATCGGCAGCAATGGCATCCACAGATGCATAGTTACCCTGCGCGCGGGCCACCACAGACTCCGTGATCGCCACCACATCCCGGTCATTGAGTTGGAAGCCTTCACACTTCCCTGCCTCCAGGACGCTGTCCACCACGATGGCAGCCAGATCGTCACCTTCGCGGATAATGGGGCAGCGAATACCACGGGAGGTAGTGCCTACTTTACGTTCCATAAAATAACCTTCTTTCTTCCGTGCCGCACGCAGCAGCACGGGTATGCAAAGCTTTACCTATATGTTATACCGCAAAACGATTATTTTTTCAATATTTTTTTGCTGCTGACAAGAAAAAATCTTCCATCAAGGAGTCTTGGGCATCTGTAACTGCGGCGGCAGAAGATTTCTGTGCAAAAGTGCCAAATTTAGGTATAAATTGTTTGGCAAACCGCTTGCGCAAACTTGCTTTACTTTTTATTCCATGGATGGTATAATTCATCTGTTAGCACACATTACCCAAAACACATTTCAGGAGGAATTATCATGGCAAAACGCGTGCTTTGCACCATACTGGCGGTCGTGATGCTGCTGGGTCTGATCCTGGGCATCTGCGGTTCCGCTCTGGCTGCGCTGGCTGCTGAGACTGATCAGGCAGTGATCAAGCTGCACTACAACCGTCCCGACGGCAACTACGACACCTGGACCGTCTGGTTCTGGAATCTGAATGCCGACGGCGTATCCGTCGACTTCAAGGAAGAGGGCGGCGACATGGTCGCAACCTTCCCCGTGGAACCCGGCGTCACTTCCGTTGGCTACATCGTCCGCAAGGGCAACTGGGAAGCCAAGGATGTGAGCGAAGACCAGTTCATCGATATGGGCGACATCCTCAGCGGTACGCTCCATGTTTATGTGGAATCCGGCGTCAAGGGCCACAAGACCGTTGACGGCAACGATATCAAAAGAGGTGTAAAATTGACCAACGTAAAGTACGATGGCGAATCCGTCATCACCGTGAACACCACCGGTCCTCTGACCAATTTCACCAACGCCTTCACTCTGAAGACCGGCGGCGAAACCGTGGCGATCGCATCCGTCACTCCTGTTTCCGACAAGACCTACAAGATCACCCCTGCTGAGCCTCTGATCGACACCGCTTCCTATACTCTGGTGTTCGATAACACCGACTATAAGGTCACCATGCCCATCGTTTTCTCCACCGACAAGTTCGAGGCTGCCAATACTTACACCGGCAATGACCTGGGCGCTACCTGGACCGTTGACAGCACCGCTTTCCGCGTCTGGGCTCCCACTGCCAATGCCGTCAGCGTCAAGCTGTACAAGTCCGGCACCCACGGCACCAACGATCTGATCGCCCAGCACCCCATGACCAAGGATGTCAACGGCACCTGGATCGTCACCGTAAACGGCAATCTGAACGGCACCTACTACACCTACGAGGTCGACCTGGGCGGCAGCCTGGTGGAAGCCTGCGATCCCTACGCCCGCACCACCGGTGTTAACGGCAAGCGCGCCATGGTCATCGACCTGGATTCCACCGATCCCGAGGGCTGGGCTGAGGACAAGGATCCCAACGCCGGCAACAAGATCACCGACAATGTGATCTACGAGCTGCACATCCGTGACCTGTCCACCGACAGCAACTCCGGCATCGTCAATGTGGGCAAGTACCTGGGCGTTGTGGAGCCCGGCACCAAGACCCCCAGCGGCATCCCCACCGGTCTGGATCACATGAAGGATCTGGGCATCACCCACCTGCACATTCTGCCCATGTATGACTACGGCAGCGTGGACGAGAGCAAGCTGGATACTCCTCAGTTCAACTGGGGCTACGATCCCGTGAACTACAACGTTCCCGAAGGCTCCTACTCCACCGATCCTTATGACGGCGCTGTCCGTGTCCGTGAGGTCAAGCAGATGGTCAAGGCTCTCCACGACAACGGCATCAGCGTGATCATGGACGTAGTCTACAACCATGTTTACAACGCACACGAGTTCTGCTTCAACAAGATCGTCCCCATGTACTTCAGCCGTGTCAGCGAGAACGGCGTCCTGTCCTCCGGCTCCGGCTGCGGCAATGATACCGCTTCCGAGCGTAGCATGGTCAAGAAGTATATCGTCGACTCCGTCAAGTACTGGGCTGATGAGTACCACATCGACGGCTTCCGCTTCGACCTGGTGGGTCTGATCGACACCGAGACCATCAACGCCATTGTGGAAGAGGTCCACAAGACCCATCCCAATGTGATCTTCTACGGCGAAGGCTGGACCATGACCACCAGCGTCACCAAGCCCGGCTACACCATGACCACCCAGACCAACTCCACCAAGACCCCCGAGTTCGCATTCTTCAGCGACACCTTCCGTGATATGCTGAAGGGCAGCGTGTTCGAGAACACCGCCAAGGGCTTCATCTCCGGTGCCAACGGCTACGAGAGCAAGGCTCAGTCCGCATGGATGGGCAAGAACTCCTGGTCCACCAACCCCTCCCAGATCGTCAACTACGCCTCCTGCCACGACAATATGACCCTGTTTGACCGTGTGGTCAACTCCACCAAGGGCGCTTCCCTGGCCGACCAGATCAAGATGAACAACCTGGCCGCTGCCATGACCATGACCTCCCAGGGCATCCCCTTCCTGCAGGCAGGCGAAGAGCTGCTGCGTACCAAGGTCAAGCCCGACGGCTCCTTCGATCACAACAGCTACTCCAGCCCCGACTCCATCAACAGCATCAAGTGGGGCACTCTGGACGATGCCTCCTACCAGAGTGTTTACAACTACTACAAGGGTCTGATCGCCTTCCGTAAGGCACATCCGGCACTGCGCCTGTCCTCCGCTGCCGAGGTCAACCAGTATGTGACCACCGTCAGCACCGGCACCTCCAACTGCGTCGCCTTCCAGATCAAGGGCGGCCAGGAAGGTGAGCGTGCAAAGAACATCTTCCTGGTGTTCAATGCCAATACCACCGCTGCTCAGATCACCCTGCCTGAAGGCGAATGGAATGTGTATGTCCAGGGCGACAAGGCCGGCACTCAGGTGCTGGGCACCGCCACCGGCAGCGTTTCCGTGGAGCCCATCTCCTCTTTGATCCTGGTGCAGGAAGATCCCATCGAGGATAACATCGGCGGCGGCGCTTCCGCCGGTCTGGGCACTGGCGCGATCATCGCCATTGCAGCCGTTGTTGTTGCGCTTGTCATCGGCGGCGTGATCCTGGCAATGCACTTGATGAAGAACCACGCATAATAAGCTTTATATTTCCGACCGGAGAAGGCTTCCCTTCTCCGGTCATTTCTATTCCGGAGTAGACTTTTTTAAGTACAAGTGATAAGATAAGAAAAAATTCCCGGAGGGATCATCCATGAGCAATTTTTTCTCCCCTGACTCCAAATTATTCTCCATACTAACCTGGCTTGCGGATCTGCTGGTGCTGAATCTGCTGTTCCTGCTGACCAGTATCCCCCTGGTGACCGTAGGCGCTTCCCTTACCGCGCTGTACACCGTGGTTTTCCGGATCGGCACCCCGGAGGAAGGCAGCGTCGTCCGGGCATATTTCGAGGCATTCAAAAGCAATTTCAAAAACAGCACGGTCATCTGGCTGATTCTTGTAGCGGTCTTTGTGATCAGCGGAGTGGATCTTCTGGTGGCCGCTAACAGCGAAGGCCTTCTGCGCAGTATCCGGTTCGTTTTCTGGGCAGCGATCCTGCTGGGCATGATGGCCATGTGCTACGCTTTCCCCCTGGCCAGCCGCTTTGAAAACAAGCCCCTGGCCACACTGAAAAACGCGCTGCTGCTGAGCATCGCCTATTTCCCCCGGAGTCTTATGATGCTTCTGGTGAACCTCCTGCCCGTGATCGTGCTGATGATCAGCTCGGAGGTATTCGTAGTCACAGCCTGGTTTTTCGTGGTCTTGTACTTCGCATTTTCCGCGCTGATCAACTGCCGGATCCTCAGAAAAGTGTTCGATTCTCTTGCGGAATCCGCATCAGAAGGCATCTGAATACGCAAAAACGGTGGACAGTTCTTTCCTGTCCACCGTTATTATTTCTGTCACCGGCCTTGCACCGCATTGGAAACAGGTTTTTCCCCGGTTTTTCTTCCCTTGCAGGCAATTCGGTGCTATGATAATCCCAAAAGGAGGTCATCGTTATGACATTTGGTGAAGCCATTCGCGCAAGACGGGAGGCCATGGGCATGACCCAGCAGGAGCTGGCAGCGAGGCTCTATGTATCCCGCCAGACCGTCAGCCGCTGGGAAAGCGGCTCCCGCTGTCCCGATCTGATCATGTCCAAAAAACTGGCAATGATCCTGGGGATCTCCATGGATGAGCTGATCCCGGGAGAGGCGCTGGCAAATTATGTGCCGCCCAAAGAGACCGCCATTGACTTAAGCTGCGTAAAAGTGATGCTCAGCGGCATAATGCTGGTGCTGGTCGGCGCGTTTCTCATCGCCGCGGATACAGACAATATGGATATCTCCGCCGGCTGCTTTGTGCTGGGTATTCTGGCCTTCATCATCGGCCTGTGCATCCCCTGGCACAGCAAAGGTTCCCCCGTGATCCGGGAAGAGCTTCCCCAGCGCAAGTGTCCCCTGTGTGGCAAAGAGCATGACTTTGACTATCCCAAATGTCCCCACTGCGACTATGACTATACCGGAAGAAGCTTATAGGCCGCTATCCAGCAGTTGTTTTGCCCGGTGCAGGATCGGCAGCTCCCGGTTAGCGATGAGTTTGCCCAGCTTCGTATCGGCGCATCGCCGGTACTCCTCCGCCGCCTCCTCATAGGACAGCTTCAGAGTGGACAGGTGAAAAATGTCGATCTCGTCCTGGGTCAGATGCTTCTGACCGAAAGAGATCGCCCGGCACAGGAAATAGTTGTTGATATTGTGCCGGTGGATCAGATTGTAGTAATCCTCCACCACGCCCAGCTTGCACAGGACCTGCACATCCGCGCCCAACTCTTCCTGTAGCTCTCTGAGGATCGCTGCATGCAGATCCTCTCCCGGTTCCACACCGCCGCCGGCGGTCTCGATGAGGGCGGCATCTCCAAAGGCATCGTTTCTCACCGCCCGGATGAAATAGAAATATCCCGCGTCATCCACCACGATCCCCCGGGCGATGATACGGTCATGATCTGTATATTCCAGGGGCCACTGTTCATCCTGAAGGTAAAGATGAAGTTCCTGCTGCTGATCCATCATATTCAGCCTCCCATGTGTTGAAATAGAAAAAGAAAAAAGCCGCCCAAAGGCGACTTTTTTATGGAGCGGGTGACGAGGCTCGAACTCGCTACCTCCACCTTGGCAAGGTGGCGCTCTACCGGATGAGCTACACCCGCGGAACAAGTGACATTATAGCACTATTTTTCCATTTGTCAATACCCAAAAAACAAAAAAATTCCCTGCGAAAAGCAGGGAATTTTTTCTCAGTTATCCTACTCCCGGTGCAGCTCCTGAGTATCCGGGAAAGCCGAATAATCCCACACATAGCCCGCCATCCGAGCGGCACTGTAGCACTGGAAGCGTCCGGCATCGTTGCTGCGCAGCAGGTCCACATGGTAGTACTCCCCATCCGCGCAGATCAGATTCCATATCCACGGTTCTCCTTCCCGGGTACCGCTGACTGTCACACAATCCAGGCCCGCCTCCCGGCATACCGCCGCATAGACATTGGCAAAGGCCTTATAGTCGCCTACGCCGTGGCGCAGGAGGCTATAGGCAGGCGTGATGGAGGTTTCCAGCTGATAATCGTAGCGCTCCATCAAAAAAGAATAGAGCTGCGTAAATTTTTCGTACTCCGTACCGTCGCCGCTTACATAAAGCACTGCGGAAGTAAACACAGGACTCACCTGGATCTGCATTCCACGCAGGGCATCCCGGCTGTTCTGGTAGGAGAATTTCAGCTCAACGATCCGCTCCACGCCCTCTTCGGGATAGATATTCACTGTGGTTTGAGGAATCTCCATCACCGTTTGCGGGCTATAGGCCGCATAGTCTTCCACCACCTGGGCCAGATCCGCCTGCGCATACTCCTTCACCAGCAGCACGATTCCTGTGCTGCACTGATCCAGCTCAGCGGCTATCATTGTCTGGGCCTCCGCCATGGTCTGCACAGTGCGGATCCTTTTGATCTGGCTGCGGTCATGGCGGTACCGAATATTCACCGCCAGGGCCTCCCGGCCGCCGTTGGTACCCTGCTCCAGTTTCATTTCCTCTACCGCATATGCGGCAACAGGGTCGGTCTTCAGCACTTCGTCCACCACGCGGGCAGCATCTTCTTCCAGGAGGCTGAAATTATAGTCGGCAACATAGACGATCCGGTTTTCCACGCCCTCACGGACCATATTTGTCAGGGCCTGGTACAGCTCCGAATAGGTGGACGCATTGACCTCCATATCCTCCGCAGGCAGGGTCTGCTGGGTGTGGGGCGTTACAAAATAGTAGCCATCGTCCGAAACCCAGTCGCAGCCGCATAGCAGAAGACTCACGGCCAGCATCAGTACCATCATATATTTCATAAGGCCCCTCCTTTCTTTACAATGCGTCCTTGGAATAGCGGACAAAGCCGTCGCCCAGTACCTGATGGGCTTCCTGGACGATGATGAACGCATCCGGATCGATGCCCACCACCAGCTCCTTCAGTTCCGAAAGCTGCTGGCGCTTCACTGCCGTCAAGATCACTTTGGTATCCTTATGGGAATACGCGCCTTCGCCATGCAAAAAGGTAGAGCCCCGGTCCAATTCGTCACCGATCGCCTTGGCGATCTGCTCATAGCAGGGAGAAATAATGATCGCCACTTTGGAATAGTCAAAGCGGTACACCACCGCATCGATCACACGGCCACAGATGAACACCGCCACTGCGCTGTAGAGCGTCTTGCTAAGGTCGCCGAATACGATACCCGTAAGGATGACCACCGCAAGGTCAAAGCCGGTGTTGATGATGCCAATGGGCACATTGGGCCACTTCATCTTCAGCAGCCGCACAAGAATGTCAGAGCCGCCGGTGGATGCACCGGTGCTGAACACGATACCCAGACCCATACCGCAGGACACGCCGCCAAAGATCGCGCCGATCAGCGGCTCTGTAACGAGGGGCGGCAGCAGCATGCACAGATCGATACTGGCAGAGATGGCCACCATGCCGATCACTGAGCCGATCATGAACTCCCGGTTGATCTTCATGCCACCGATCACCAGCAGCGGAAGATTTACGATACCGGTCACCACACCCACCGTGCCAAAGCCCACCAGATGCACCAGGATCATGGCCAGGCCGGAAAGACCGCCGGCATTGGCCCCGTTAGGCTCCAGAAACATGGAAAAGCCCAGGCCAAAGATCGCGCTGCCCAGCACGATCTTCCCCAACCAAAGGAAGGCCTTCAGAAATTTATTCATGCACTCACTCCAAATCGTCAGACTTCAAAGGTGATCTGCTTATCCGGGGAATCCTCTTCCTTCAGGATCGCACCGGCTGCGGGAATATTGCGGGTACGGTAGCGGCTCAGATTCACGATGCCACTGTCCTGGGCCGCCACCACATAAGTGACAGCCGCCTTCTTCTTAAGGCTGACCACGCCCACACCCTGGGTATTGCGGGTGGTCTTGGGCAGCAGCTGGGCACTGGAGAAAACCACGGCACGGCTGTCGCTGGTGTACACCGCGATCTGGATGTCGGAATCCAGAGCCATCGCGCCCTTCAGCGGACTCTTCTCGCAGTATGCGCCAGTGAGCTTTTTCCGGTTGGTCTTGGTCTCATAGGCGCTCAGGGGCACCTTAGCCGCCTTGCCGTTTTCATAGAAGAACAGCACAAAGCCCTTATAGTCACCGGGCAGCAGTACCTGCAGCACGCTTTCGCCGGGATCCATGCCCAGCTTCTGGGGCAGATAGTCGCCCAACTGGGAAGCCTTTCCGTCGTCGAAGTCAGAAAGCCGTGTCTTATAGCACTGGTACCGGTCGGTAAATACCAGCAGCTCTGCCCGGTTGGTGGTCTCCACGCTGAAGGCCAGGGCATCGCCCTCCTTGAACTTCTGCTCGCCGCTCATGCGCAGGGACTGGGCGGTGATCTTCTTGAGATAGCCTTCCTTGGAAACAAACAAAGTCACGGGATAGTCGGGGACCTGCTCCTCTTCTTCCTCGACCTGGGGCAGCTCGGTCTGATGGACGATCTCGGTCAGACGGGGCTTTCCGTACTTCTTTGCCACCTCCTGCAGCTCGGAAATGATCACATTCTGCAGTTTCTTACTGCTGTTAAGGGTGCCATGCAGATCCGCGATCTCCTGCTCCAGCTGATCGATAGCCTTGGTCTGCTTGAGGATGTATTCCTTATTGATATTGCGCAGCTTGATCTCCGCCACATAGTTGGCCTGGATCTCATCGATACCAAAGCCGATCATCAAATTGGGGATAACTTCGCTTTCCAGTTCTGTTTCCCGAATGATGGCGATGGCCTTGTCGATGTCCAGCAAGATCCGCTCCAGACCCTTCAGCAGATGCAGCCGCTCCTCCTTCTTCTGGATCTGGAAGAAGATGCGCCGCTTGATGCAGTCGGTACGCCAGGCGGTCCACTCCTCCAGGATCTCCCCGATGCCCATCACACGGGGCATACCGGCGATGAGAATATTGAAGTTGCAGGCGAAGCTGTCCTGCAGAGGGGTCAGACGGAACAGCTTCTGCATCAGCTTGTCGGGATCGGCGCCACGCTTCAGATCGATGGTCAGCTTCAGACCGCCCAGATCGGATTCATCACGGATATCAGCGATCTCCTTGATCTTTCCGGCCTTGTTCAGATCCACCACCTTGTCGATGATGATCTCAGCGGCAGTTGAGTACGGGATCTCGTAGATCTCGATGAGGTTGCCTTCCTTCACATAGCGCCACTTTGCCCGGAGCTTAAAGCTGCCACGGCCGGTAGAATAGATCTCACGGGTAGTCGCCTCATCAAACAAAAGCTGCGCGCCGGTGGAGAAATCCGGTCCCGGCAGGGTCTCCAGGATATCATGGTCGGGATTTTTGATCAGGGCAATGGCGGTATCGCATACCTCCTTCAGATTGAAGGAGCAGATGTTGGATGCCATACCCACGGCGATGCCCTGGTTGGCGGATACCAGCACATTGGGGAAGGTGGTGGGAAGCAAGCTGGGTTCTTTCAGCGAGCCGTCGTAGTTATCCACCATATCCACGGTATCGGAATCGATATCCTTGAAGATCTCCTCACAGATGGCGTCCAGCTTCGCCTCCGTATATCGGGAGGCGGCGTAGGCCATATCCCGGGAGTAGACCTTGCCGAAGTTGCCCTTGGAATCCACAAAAGGATGCAGCAGGGTCTCGTTGCCTCTGGCAAGGCGCACCATCGTCTCATAGATAGCCGCGTCGCCATGGGGATTCAGCTGCATGGTCTGGCCCACGATATTGGCGGACTTGACCCGGTCCTTCTTCAGCAGGCCCATCTTGTACATGGTGTACAGCAGCTTCCGGTGAGAGGGCTTGAAGCCGTCGATCTCGGGGATCGCACGGGACACGATCACCGACATGGCATAGGGCATATAGTTGATCTCCAGGGTCTCGGAGATGGCCTGCTCCGTGGTGGAGCCTACCAGGCCTACCACATGGTCGGTGTTGATCTTTTTCTTATTCTGTTCCGGTTCTTTTTTCTTTCGTGCCATGGTGCACCTCTCTTAGGAAATATCCGCCAGGTCCAGGTACTTGGCGCCGTTTTCCGCAATGAAGTTCTTGCGTTCATTCAGCGCGTCGCCCAGCAGCACATCAAAGTAATGGCTGGTGCGCTCCGCATCCTCGGGCATGACCTTGATCAGACGGCGGGTCTCGGGATTCATGGTGGTCATCCACATCATTTCCGGATCGTTCTCGCCAAGACCCTTGGAGCGCTGCATCTTGGTGGGCTTTTTGCCCTGCAGATCCTCCTGCAGGATCCGGGTCTTCTCCTGCTCATTGTAGGCAAACCAGGTCTGATCCTTGTAGGTGATCTCAAACAGAGGAGATTCGGCGATATACACATAGCCGTCACGGATCAGCGTGGGACACAGGCGGTACAGCATGGTCAGGATCAGCGTGCGGATCTGGAAGCCGTCCACATCCGCGTCGGTACAGATGACCACCTTGTTCCAGCGCAGATTGTCGATATCAAAGTTGGAAAGCTCCTTGGACTTTTTGCCCTGCACCTCCACGCCGCAGCCCAGGACCTTGATCAGATCCGTGATGATGGGGCTGGCGAAGATCTTGGTATAGTCCGCCTTCAGACAGTTGAGGATCTTGCCGCGCACGGGCATAATGCCCTGGAATTCCGCGTCACGGGACTGCTTGACGCTGCCCAATGCGGAGTCACCCTCCACGATATACAGCTCACGCAGCGCGGGATCCTTGCTGCGGCAATCCACGAACTTCTGGACACGGTTGGCGATGTCCAGCTTGGTGGTCAGCTGCTTTTTCATGTTGGACTTGGTCTTCTCAGCGGATTCTCTGGCCCGCTTGTTCACCAGGATCTGGTCGGCGGCACGGTCCGCCTCCTGCTTGTTCTCGATGAACCATACCTGCAGCTGTTCCTTGAAGAAGGCGGTCATAGCCTCCTGGGTGAACTTGGAGTTGACGCTCTTCTTGGTCTGGTTTTCGAAGCAGCCAATGGTGGAGAAGCAGTTGGTCACCATCACCAGGCTGTCCTGGATGTCCTGGTAGATGATCTTGCTTTCATTCTTGGTATACTTGTTGGAGTCCCGCAGATACTTGTCGAAGGCCGCCACAAAGCCGGAGCGCACTGCCCGGTCGGGGCTGCCGCCGTACTCCAGCCAGGAGGAGTTGTGATAGTACTCCACATGGCTGACCTGCTTGCTGAAGCAGAAGGATGCGGTGATCTTCAGCTTCATCTCGGGGCGGTTTTCCGCGTCCCGGCCACGGCGCTCGGTCTCCCAATAGGTTGGCATGGTAAAGGCATTGTCCCCCACCATTTCCTCGATGTACTGCTTGATGCCATCGGAGTAACAGAACTCCTCTTCCTCGAACTTCTTGCCCACCTGGTTGCGGAATTTGAAGGTAATGCCCTTATTCACCACAGCCTGGCGGCGCAGCACATCCCGATAGTACTCCACGGGAATGTTGATGTCGGTAAAGACCTCCCGGTCGGGCTTCCAGTGGAAGCAGGAACCGGTCTTCTTCCGGTCAGTGGGTTCCTTTTTCATGCCGCCCTTGTTTCTGCCCTTTTCAAAGTGCAGATCGTACCGGAAGCCGTCCCGGCGGATGGTGGCATCAAAAAACTCGGATGCGTACTGGGTGGCGCAGGAGCCCAGACCGTTAAGGCCCAGGGAATACTCCTAGTTCTCACCGTTCTCGCCGTACTTGCCGCCGGCGTACATCTCGCAGAAAACCAGCTCCCAGTTGTAGCGCTTTTCCTTCTCGTTATAGTCCACGGGGCAGCCGCGGCCAAAGTCCTCAACCTCAACGCTGAGATCCTCGTACCGGGTGACGATGATGGTATCACCGTGGCCCTCCCGGGCTTCATCAATGGCATTGGAGAGGATCTCAAAGACCGCATGCTTGCAGCCCTCCAGATCATCGGAGCCGAAAATAACCGCAGGGCGCTTCCGGACCCGGTCCTCTCCCTTCAGCATGGAAATGCTGGAATTGCCGTATTGTTCTTGCTTTTTAGTAGCCATGTTTCATACCTGTCCTAATCTCGATAGTAAGTCCATGTTAAATCCAGTATATTATACGCAATTTTGAAAATAAAGTCAACTGCCGCAAAAAGCGGCACTCCCTTACGGGAGCGCCGCCAAAAACTTATTCGGGATAACGGGTCATGATATAGTCAGCCGCAGCCACATCCTCCGCTGTCAGCTTTCTGCCCCAGTGGATAGAAGAGTTGTAGTTGCCCTCAGCGATCACAACATAGTCGCTGTGGACCTCCAGAATGATAACACTGTGGCTGTCATTGTAGAGCCGCAGAATATCACCCACCCGGACATCTTCAATGCTGATGCTGTCCACCTTGGTGACGAGATTAGAATTCACAAAGGTCAGCAGATCGTGATTGCGCAGGATCACCCGGGCCGGCAGATCGCCGAAGGCCGCATCACTCAAAGCGAAAGCAAAGCCCGCGCAGCCGTAACCGGCGCTGAAAATGCCGCCCTTCCAGGCATAGCGATTGTCATTGGTCCAGCTCATTCCCTCCGGGAACTGGGACTTCAGGGCGATCATCTTCTGATACACTTCATTTGCCGGGAAATCGCCGGTATCGGGATCATCGGTCTCCTCGGAATCCTCGGGCAGCACGGTGGCATCCCGGAAGATCTTCTCAACAGAAAGCTGGGAGATCAGACTGACGCCGCCCAGCACGATACCCTGGCCAATGTCCTCTGCCTCGGCATAGGCAACAGCCTGGCTCTCGTACTTCGTCATGGTAAGGATCAGAGGCGCATCCATGGAATAGGCCAGGGCACCACCGCAGAGGCCGTCGGGGTAATTCCAGGCATAGGCCAGAACAGCGGACTCGGGATTCTCAAAATACTTCTCCGCAACCAGCACAGAGGTCTCAAATCGATTGCCGCCGGCCAATCTGCTGACCCGGCCATAAGCACCGATGGCAGACTCCAGCTTCGTGCTGACAGCGCTCTCACCGCCGATCACGGTAAAGCTGCAGTTCTGCAAAGATGCCAGATACGCAGGCTGCTCTCCGTAGAGCTTGCCGGATTCATTGAACACCAGCAGAATGGGCTTGCCGGTGGCGGAAGCGGAGAGAGAATCGGCAAAATTGGTAGAGGTACAAACCAGCACCTCGTCCCCTGCCTTGACACCGGCTTCCTTCAGGATCATCAGATTGGTCTCAAACCGGTTGGCGCCGCCCAGGCGCTTGACCCGGAAGTCATCCAGAGACTCCTCATACATCTCCGGCACGGCATTCTTGCCGCCCAGGATGTACACGGTGCCGCCGGGCTTCAGATGGTCCATGATATAGGTCATGTTGCCGGTATCCAGATACTCGAATTTACCGCCCTTGCCCCAGCTCAGAAGAATGGGTGCATTCTTCACGGTGGAAAGATAGCTGCCCGCCAGAGCATCGGCAAAATCATTGCCGGAAGCAATGATCACAGCATCGAACTTCTGCACACCCAGCTGCTTTCTCATTTCCTCAGCCACCAGCAGCGCAGTATCCCAGCGGTTTTCACCGGCCAGACGGCGCACGGTTCTGTCAGAGTCGTTAGAATCGTTGGTGTCGTTGGAGTCGTTGGTATCGTCAGAGTTATCGGGGCTATCCGTCCTGTCATAGAAGAGATAATAGGGCACGCCGCTCTCATCTTCGCCCCAGTCGGGGTTACCCGTGATGGTGGTGATGAGATACTGCAGGCTCTGCTTGGTCAGAACCACATAACCGTCCTCATCCATCAGCGCCTTCAGTGCTTTCCAGCAGCTCATATCAAAATAATCAGAACCGAAGGACTCCACGTAGGCGTACAGGGTATAGCCTTCCAGCCGATACACGATACCGCCATCATCCTGATTGTTCACTGCGATGTAGACAGTAGCTCCCTTGGGGGTACGGTAAACACCATCCTCTCCCAGCACCAGATCATCCAGCACATAGTCATCGTAGAGCGCATTCTCTGCCTTCTCCGCGTACAGGGTCGTAAAAGAAACGGGATTGGTATATGCCGTCTTCCCCTGGCCGTCCTGGATCTTGCATCGGAACTGGCAGCCGTTCCATCTCTCCGAAGCCTGGAACATAAGCTCCGGCACACCGTCCCGGTCATCCAGATCGATCCAGTTTCCGGAGGTTCCCTTGCGATACTGCCAGCAATAGCGAAGATCCTGGCCGATGGCATAGACATACTCCAGCACACGGCTGCCATAATAGGCCTTCATATCGCCGCTCTGAAGGATCACCTGCAACGGTGCGCTATCCGGAGCCCACAGCAGTTCTCTGCCGCCGTACTGTCTCATCAGATCGGATGTCCAGGTATCATTGCCGTCGGGATAACTGATCATGGTCTTGACAAGACCCCGCAATGCATTTTTGTCGAACTGCGGTGCATCACCCAGGAAATACAGATTATGCAGCCCCTCCGGCAAAGCATTCTCGCCGAGCTTCTCCACACCTTCCGGCAGCACCATGCTGTAGAGCCTGCATCCGTAGAATGCATAATCGCCGATCACCCGCAGCGACTTGGGGAGCTTCACCTCTGTCAGTTGGTGCATGGCCATGGCAAATTCGTTGCCAAGGGCAGTAATGCCCTCCCCGATCACCAGGGAATGGATGTCAAAGATATAGTTCTCCCATCCATCCGTCATAGACTGATCCGTATATCCCCAGACCATGCCGGTGCCGGAAATGGTCAGCACGCCCTGGTCATCCAGTTTCCACGTAGCATTCTCGCCGCACTTGCCGGAGGCCACGGTATCCGCAGCGCCGGCTCCCATCGGCAGGCAGGTCAGCATCAGGCACAGCACCAGAAGCGCGCTGAGCAGCTTCCTCAATTTCATAATTCTTCCTCCTGTTGAAAAAGATTTCTTCCATTATAGCGCAGAGTGCTCCCTTCCGTCAAGGTGCCCAACAAAATGCGGGACCGTGTTTCCACGGTCCCGCTGGGGAAAATACAATTACTTGGCAGTGATCTGATGATCAGCCTTCAGAGAGAAGATGGTACGAACGGTATTGTCAGAGATCAGCTCGCTGCTGCCCAGGACAAAGCCGGTGTTGACATCCTGGCCCTGGGCGTACTCAGCAGCAACGCCCTCGTACTTGTTCATGGTCAGGATCAGAGGTGCGTCCACGGAGTAAGCCAGAGCACCGCCGCACAGACCGTCGGGATAGTTCCAGGCGTAAGCCAGAACCACGGAGGTGGGGGCATCGAAGTACTTCT
>JBGVJN010000002.1:0-8115 GCA_045129455.1 Faecousia sp.
CTTCGAGACCGATCCCAAGTACGCTGACTACTGCACCATGATGGTCAAGACCCACCTGTCCCTCAGCGACGATCCCACCAAGAAGGGCGTGCCCACCGGCTGGAAGCTGACCATCCGCGACATCCTGGAGTACGGCGGCGCTAAGTTCCTGTGCCCCATGGCCGGCACCATCTCCATGATGCCCGGTACCGCTGCTGACCCCGCTTACCGCCGCGTTGACGTGGACACCGAAACCGGCAAGGTCTCCGGCCTGTTCTAATTATCATCCCTGCAAGCACAGGTGGGAAACCGCCTGTGCTTGCTGTGGCGTTTATCCACCCTCTTGTAGGGGAGGGTCTTGACCCTCCCTTAGCCGGATATGCGTTTGTGCAAAGCCGCGAAAATACATGCCGGTTATCGCTTGATCGATACAAAAGCCCCGCGCTGTAACTCTTAGGGAGGGTCAAGGCCCTCCCCTACAATCTATGTTTAGGAGATTCTGTCAATATGGATATGACTATGGAAAGCTGCCGCAAGTTTGTGGAAGTTCTGGCATCCGACGCTCCCGCTCCCGGCGGCGGCGGCGCTGCCGCTCTGGTGGGTGCCATCGGCACCGCTCTGGGCAATATGGTCGGCTCCCTCACTGTGGGCAAGAAGAAGTATGCCGATGTGCAGGACGAGATCATCGCCCTGAAGGCCAAGTGCGACGCTCTGCAGACGGAGCTGCTGAACCAGGTGGAGGCTGACGAAGTGAACTTCCTGCCCCTGGCCAAGGCTTACGGCATCCCCAAGGATGACCCCAACCGTGACGCCGTCATGGAAGAGGCCACCATCATCGCCTGCTCCACCCCCATGAAGATCATGGAGCTGTGCTGCGAGGCCATCGAGTACATCAGCGTTTTCGCCGCCAAGGGCAGCCGTCTGGCTGTTTCCGATGCCGGCTGCGGCGCCGTGTGCTGCAAGGCCGCCCTGCAGGCTGCCTCTTTGAATGTGTTCATCAACACCAAGACCCTGAAGAACCGGGAAGTGGCTGAGCAGATGAACGCCAAGGCTCTGGGCATGCTGGACAAGTACGGCGCTATGGCAGACGAGATCTTCACCTCTGTCAAGGCCGACTTCGGCGTGTGATTCTAATTTATTTCATTTGGAGGAAATAACTATGGCAAAGCATTTGCTTGGTAAAGAAGTGAACGAGGCTCTGGTAGCCAATCTGCAGAGCCGTACCGCTGCTCTGCGGGAGAAGGGCATTGCTCCCACCCTGGGCATCATTCGTGTGGGTGCCCGTCCCGATGACCTGAGCTATGAAAAGGGCGCCATCAAGAAGGGCGAGACCGTTGGCATCGATGTGAAGGTGTTCGAGCTGGCAGAGGACGCTTCCCGCGAGGATGTCCTGGCTGTGATCGACCAGGTCAATGCCGACAACACCGTCCACGGTGTTCTGATGTTCCAGCCCTTCCCCTCTCATCTGCGTCCTTACCAGAGAGAGATCTGCAACCGTCTGGATCCCCGGAAGGACATGGACTGCCTCACCGATCTGAGCAGCGCCGGTGTGTACCAGGGCCGCAGCGATCTGGGCTACGCCCCCTGCACCCCCTCCGCCTGCATGGAGATCCTGGACTACTACGGCATCGACTGCAAGGGCAAGTCCGCCGTGGTCATTGGCCGCAGCCTGGTGGTAGGCAAGCCCGCCGCTATGATGCTCATCGGCAAGAACGCCACCGTTACCGTCTGCCACACCAAGACCGTGGACACCGCTGCTGTCTGCCGCGAGGCTGACATCATCATCTCCGCTGCCGGTGTTCTGGGCAGCCTGACCAAGGACTATGTCCGTCCCGGCCAGGTGGTCATCGATGTTTCCATGAACTGGAACCCCGAAAAGATCACCTCCAAGGGCAAGGGCGGCATGTCCGGTGACGCTGTGTTCGAGGAAGTGGAGCCCATCGTCGACGCCATCACCCCCGTTCCCGGCGGTGTCGGCGCTGTTACCACCACCGTGCTGATGAAGCACGTTGTGGAAGCTGCTGAGAAAGCCTGATCTGCTCGATAAATTCCCTGCAGGTCTTTCCTGCAGGGAAATTTTTTACAAAAACAGAGGTGTTCGTATGAACAAGATAAAGAACCTTTCCGAGTCCAACTTTCTGAAGCTGCTGTTCGGCTTTCTCACTGCCTGTTTCTTCATCGCCGCCTTCTGTATGCCCGATCTGGATCAGATGATCCCCGGCCTGTGGAAGATCCTCAGCAGCACCGCCAAGGTATCCACCAACTATTTTGCCCTGGGCGGCTACAGTGCCACCTTTCTGAACATGGCGCTGGTGGGTCTGATCTGCCTGGGACTGTACTGCCTGCCCGGCGCGGTGGCCAACAATGTGTCCACCCTGGCCTACATTCTGACCCTGGGCTTCTGCTCCTGGGGCATCAACCCGCTGAATATGATCCCCAGCATGCTGGGCGTGGTGGTGTACGCTCTGGTGAAGAAGGAGAAGATCGCATCCCTGGTCAATGCCATGCTGTTCTCCACCGGTATCGCTCCGCTGATCTCCGATCTGATGCTGCGCTACCCCAACGCGGAGGCTATTGGCTTCAACCTGCCCGGCATCGGTCTTGCCATTGTGGTGGGCCTTGTGATCGGCTTCTTCCTGCCCGCCGGTCTGGCCCACTCCCCCAAGGTGCATAAGGGCTTCGACCTGTACTCCGCGGCGCTGCCCATCGGCATGACCGCCTTCTTCCTGCAGGCTACTCTCTTCAAGACCATGGGCGTGACCCTGCCTGCGGCACCGGACGCTTCCACGCTGCAGGTGGCTTCTCCCGTGATCGTGAATGTGTTCTGCTGCGTGGTGTTCGGTCTGTGCATCCTGTTTGCCTTCCTGCTGGGCTGCCGTCCCAAGGACTACTGGAAGCTGCTCAGCGATCCCGCCCTGGTGAACAATTTCTCCTCCACCTACGGCAACGCCACCTTCCTGATGAACCTGGGCGTATACGGCCTGTTCATCCTGGGCTATTACAATCTGATCGGCGCCACCTTCAACGGTGTGACCTTCGGCATCATTTTCTGTATGCTGGCCTGCTGCAATTCCGGCTCCCATCCGGGCAATGTGTGGCCCATCATGCTGGGCTATGTGGTCTCCAGCTTCGTGTTCGGCTGGCTGAGCCAGCTGGCCGGCGGCACCTTCACCGGTGCGATCAATGCCCAGGCCATCGTGGTGGGTCTGTGCTATGCCAACGGCTTGAGCCCCATTGCCGACAAGTACGGCTGGCGCTACGGCTTCGTGGCAGCGGTGATGCACTATCTGCTGGTCACCTCCGTGCCCACCCTCCATGGCGGCTACTGCCTGTATAACGGCGGCTTCACCGCGGCGCTGATCTGTCTGATCCTGGTGCCGGAGCTGGAGAAGTTCTTCCGCACCAAGGAAGAGCGCCGTCTGGCAAAGGTAAAATAAGCGCTTTGCTCCCGGGTATCCACCCGGGAGCTTTTTGCTCCGTTTTATAGATTCTCTCCAGCCTGTAGGGGAGGGTCTTGACCCTCCCTAACCTTAAGGGATGAAGATTTAAGATCGGCGTAGCCGGGTAAAAATATGTCATTCCGAGGACGGCTTTGCCGTCCGTGGGAATCTCCCGGTAGAATATTGCCTCCACATCAGTGCTCATGTAGCCGTAAAATTGTGCCGGGAGATTGCACCCCAAGGGCACTTCCTCGCGCGATGCGCTCGGGCGCCGCGTCGCTGCGCTCCTCGCAATGACATGGTATTCCAGGTCAGGCAGCTCGTAACCATCCTGTGGAGAAAATTTTGATTTGTTATTGCAAATAGTTGCCGTTTTTGCTAAGATATCGTTACAATGGAACGAAAGGGGCAATTAAGTTGAACACTGTGGAAGTCTGTGTCCAAAAGCTGACGCTGGAGGAAAAGGCCGCCCTGCTGCAGGGCTGCACCAACTGGACTACCTGGCATATTCCCCGCCTAAGCATACCCTCTATCCGCCTGTCCGACGGTCCTCACGGCCTACGCCGCCAGGTGGGTAAGGACGACCATCTGGGTCTGAACGATTCCGAGCCTGCCACCTGCTTCCCCACCGCTGCCGCCATGGCCAATTCCTGGGATCCGGAACTGAGCCAGCTGCTGGGCCGGGCTTTGGGCGAGGAGGCCGCTGCCCAGAAGGTGCATGTGCTGCTGGGCCCGGGTCTGAACATGAAGCGCAGCCCCCTGTGCGGACGGAATTTTGAATACTTCTCCGAAGATCCCTATCTTGCCGGCAAGCTGGCCGCCGCCTACATCCGAGGCATCCAAAGCACCGGCGTGGCCGCCTGCCCCAAGCATTTTGCCGCCAATTCCCAGGAGACCAGCCGTCTGACCACCGACTCTGTTATCGACGAGCGGACTCTGCGGGAGATCTACCTCACCGGCTTCGAGATCGCTGTGAAGGAAGGCGCGCCCAAGGCCATCATGTCCGCCTACAACCCGGTCAACGGCGTCTATGCCAACGAAAATTCCCACCTGCTGACAGACATTCTGCGCAATGAATGGGGCTTTGACGGCTTTGTGGTCACCGATTGGGGCGCAGCCAACAACAAAGTTGAGGGTGTCCGTGCAGGCTCCAATCTGGAGATGCCCTGCCCCGGTGCAGACTCCGCACTGACGCTCATCGAAGCGGTGCGCAGCGGCGTACTGGAAGAATCGATCGTGGATCAGCGGCTGACGGAGCTGCTGCAGGTGATCCAGGATACTGCCCAGGCTCTGGAGCAACCCATTTCCTGCGATACGAACGCCCATCATGACCTTGCCCGGCAGTGCGCTGCGGCATCTGCCGTGCTGCTGGAAAACGACGGCATCCTGCCTCTGGGTCCCGAGACCCGCACCGCCATCATCGGCGCTTTCGCCGAGACGCCCCGCTACCAGGGTGCCGGCTCCTCCCAGGTGCATCCCACCCGTGTGGATACGCTGAAGACCGCGCTGGAAGAAAGCCACCTTTCCGTCATCGGTTATGCCCCCGGCTACACCCTGGGCAATGCCGAACCGGACAGCAAGCTCATCGCTGAGGCCGTTTCCCTGGCCCGGAAGGCGGATGTGGTGGTCCTGTCCATGGGTCTGGAGGATGCCTCCGAAAGCGAAGGCATGGACCGGCCCGATATGAAGCTTCCCAAATCCCACACAGCTCTTTTGAAGGCCGTTGCCCGGGTCAACCCCAATGTGGTGCTGGTGCTTTCCGGCGGCGCACCCTTCGTGATGCCCCCCAGCGACCGTTTCCGTGCCGCTGTCCACGGCTATCTCAGCGGACAGGCCGGCGCCGCGGCTATGGCGGATATCCTCTGCGGTCACATCAATCCCTCCGGTCATCTGGCCGAGACCTGGCCCATGCGCCTGGAGGATACCCCGGTGCATTCCGACTTCCCCGCCCAGGAAAATACCGCCTGCTACTGGGAAGGCCCCTACATCGGCTACCGTTACTACACCTCCGCCGATGTACCGGTGCGCTATCCCTTCGGCCACGGCATGAGCTATACCAAGTTCTCCTACAAGGATCTGGAGGCAGACAGCAAGGGCGTCACCTTCACCCTGACCAACACCGGCACCCGTGACGGCGCGGATGTGGCGCAGGTCTATGTCACTTGCCGCACCGGCAAGGTCTACCGCCCCAGAAAAGAGCTGAAGGGCTTCCAAAAGGTCTTCCTGAAGGCCGGCGAGAGCCGCCGGGTACATATCGACCTGGATGACAAGGCCTTCCGCTACTTCAATATCCTCACCGGCAAGTTTGAAAAAGAGACCGCCAACTACGATGTGTGCGTCTGCTCCAACGTCAACCGGGTGCGCCTCAGCGCCACCATCCGGGTGATGGGCACCGATGCTCCCGTGCCGGAGCAGGATCTGCCCAACTACCGCACCGGCCACATCGAGTCCGTCACCTATGAGGAGTACGCCCGTCTGCTGGATCGGGAGCTGCCCCAGGGCGGCCCTGCCGGTCTGCATCTGAACAGCACGGTGCAGGAGCTGGCCCAGGCGAAGAACCCCCTGGTCCGGGCCTTCAGCCGCAGCATCCGGAAGCGCGCAGAGAAGAAGCTGGCCAAAGGCCAGACCTGCGCCAATGAGCTGTTCGTGATGAATATGCCCGTGCGCAACTTCCGCCAGATGACCGGCGGCAAGATCACCCGGGCCATGACGCTGGATCTGCTCTACATCGCCAACGGACATTTCTTCCGCGGCATGGGCCGCTTCCTCCGGGACTATTTCCGGGGAAGAAAGGCAGAAAAGCAATTCCGTGACTTCGTGGAACGCCCCATGGCATAAACTGAACCCCCACACATTGCGTGTGGGGGTTTTCAAATTTCCGTTTAGGGTATCTGCAAGCTTTGCACTCTTTTCCTTAATGAAACAGGACAACAATGCCGATCAGGATAAACACGCCGCCGCAGATCCGGGTATAGGTGATCATCCCATCGGACGGCTCAGCGTTTTTCAGCATCCATCCATAGCTGATGAAGAATGCCACCTCGGGCAGCAGGATCATCGGTATACCCATGAGGATCAGCAATATTCCTCCAATGACAGAAAATCCCAATCCTTTGCTTTGAGGCTTCTGCTCCTGCAGCAGGTCCACCAGCGTTTCGCCGTCCACATAGCGCTCATCGTCATACCCATCGCTCCAGCTCATATTGGCGGTCATGCCGGTCTTATTGTAGAAATATCTGGCGCTGTTGGGGTAGACGATGGTATAGCTGACCGAATCCCCTGTTCCCTCTTTCGCGAACAGGTACAGCTCACCTTTGTGGGTAATGCTTCCCGCATCCAGGTCTACGGTGTATCTCTCCCCGCGGAACTCCACATCATACCGCCCGGTATTTTCCTGGGTGCAGCCGCACAGCAGCGCCAGCACCAGGGCCACCAGGATCAGCAAAACTCTGCGCTTCATACACTGCTCCTTTCTGCCGGGGAGTCCGCAAGGACTCCCCATCAGTGCATTTTACTCCTTAGGAAGATCTGCCACATCCGCGGCCAGCTTGCCGCCCAGAGCGCCCACCAGCAGGCTCTTCAGATCGATGCCCATGCCGGCAGAAATGCCCTCGGTGATCTGGGTGGTGGAGTTGACGATGTCGCCCACCAGCTTGGCGGAGTTGCCCTCGCCGTACATGGTGATCTTATCCACCTTGGACAGAGGCTCAGCAACATTCTTGGCGATCTCGGGCAGAGCGGCCATGATCATTTCCACCACGGCGGCTTCGCCGTACTTCTTCATAGCCTCCGCCTTCTTGTCGATACCTTCGGCCTCAGCCAGGGCCTTGGCCTTGATGGCCTCTGCTTCCGCACGACCCACGGCGGCGATACCTTCCGCCTCCTGCTCTCTGGCGAAGCGCTGAGCCTCAGCGATCTTCATCTCCGCGGCAGCAGCCTGCTCCTGCTCATAGCGCTTGGCTTCCGCTTCCTTCTGGCGCTTAAACAGAGCCGCCTGGGCTTCCTGCTCCTGGCGATAACGCTCAGCATCTGCCTTGGCACGGATCTCCGCGTCCAGGGTCTGCTTCTTGACTTCCACTTCCCGTGCCTTCAGCTCCGCTTCCCGCTCGGCCTTGGCGATGTTGGCGTTGGCAGAGGTGACCTCGATGGTCTTTCTCTGCTCTTGCTCCTGGATCCGGTAAGCGGCATCGGCTTCCGCCTTCTTCACATCGCTCTGCTGCTTCAGCTCTGCCTGGCGGATGGCCAGGGCATTCTGCTTCACAGCGATCTCCATATCCGCCTGGACCTTGGCATCGTTGGCCTCCTTGGCAGCCTGGGCCTGGGAGATGGCGATGTCACGATCGGCCTGGGCCTTGGCGATGGCAGCGCCCTTCTTGATCTGGGAGATATTGTCGATACCCAGATCCTCGATCACATTGTTCTGGTCAGAGAAGGACTGGACATTGAAGGAGATCATCTCCAGACCCATCTTCTGCAGGTCGGGGATGGCATTTTCCTGGACCTTCTCACCGAAGGCCTTGCGGTCGGTGACCATCTCCTCCAGGCGCATCTGGCCCACGATCTCACGCATATTGCCCTCCAGGGTATCCTGAACCCGGGAGATTATCTGATTTTCATTCTCATTCAGGAAGAACTTGGAAGCCAGGATCATCATTTCTTCGCTCTGGCCGATGCGGATCTTCACGGTGGCATCCAC
>JBGVJN010000003.1:0-8441 GCA_045129455.1 Faecousia sp.
CATTGATCAGCCAGGCAAAAGCAAAGGATGCCAGGTAACCGATGGGGCCGGTGATCACCGCGATCAGAAGAGTATTCTTGATCGCGATCAAAAACACCTCATCCGCCAGGAACAGGTTGATATAGTTCTGGAACGCGATAAACTCAGGCGGCTCCAAAACATTATAATAAGTAAAGCTATAGAAGATGGAAATGATCACCGGCAGCACTTCAAACACAGTGAAAAGCAGCAGAAACGGCATCATGAACAGATAAAGCCACTTGGACTTTTTCATCTGTGCCCAAGTAACCTGGGCTTCATAGCGGAACATTGCCCAGAAGCGCTTGGAGAAGGACGCCTTCTTTGGAATCTGCGCGGGAGCAGCATTTTGCAGTGAATTCATACTTGGCATCCTCCTTTCAATCTAGTCCAAATTCTTTGCGTTTCTTGATGATCTCGTCGTTGATCGCCTTGTTATAGTCGAGCAGCGTCTCACGGGCGATGTCGGAATCATTGACCACCTTGCGGACGGCGTTGACCACCTGGCGGGCGGTATAATAGCCGCCGGGAACCTCGCGGTTGGATTTCGTCTGCTCACGCTGCTCCGTAAGGATCTGCAGCTCACCCTTGCTCCACGCAAGATTCTCAAAAGCAGCTACATTCGCAGTGGCGTATCGACCGGAGGCACCCAGAATGCTTTCCATCTCACGGCCGAAGCGTGTCTGGATCTCCTCGCTTGTCCACCACTTCAAAAATTCCCAACCCATTTGCTTGATCTTCTCATCCTCGGTCTTGAGCATCAGCGAGCAGGAGCTGGCAGAAGCACTGGTATGGTCTACAGTTCCATCCTCCCGCAGAGTGCCGGGGATCAGACCAAAGGACCACATACCCTTCAATTCGGGGGCAAAAACAGCGAGCGTATTATAGAGGCTGAAATTCGCGATGCCGACAGGCATCTCGCCGCTGCGGAAGCGGTCAGCAAAATTGTAGTTTGTGGGCTGACCATGATTGGTATAGAACTTCAGGTAGAACTCAAAGGCAGAAATAGCGCCTTCCTCATCCAGGTTGGCGTATCCATCCTCAGAATAAAGCTCCACACCGTTCTGATACATCATGGAGTAGAAACCGGACAGGTCCGAAGAGATCGCATCGGGCAGACCGATCTCCATGTTATTGTGCTGCAAGGTGGGGATCATGTCCACCAGTTCATTCCAGGTCTGGGGGACGGTAAGACCCAGCTCATCCAGGATATCCGTACGGTAGAACAGCACGCTGAAGGATTGGGTATCCGGCAGAGCATACACACCGTCGCCATAGATATACGGAGTCCATGCGCTCTCAGCAAAGCGTCCGATCACTTCGTCAAAGTCTTCAAACTGGGTCAGGTCTTCGATCGCGTTACGCATTGCGTAGTTGACAGGCTCTGTCTGGGTGGTACTCAGCAGAAGGTCCGGGCCGGTGCCCGCCACAACTGCGCCAAGTACGGCATTGGCCGATACCAGCTTCAGATTGACCTTAATTCCGGTATTGGGAACAAAGTCATCATCGATAATGGACTTCAGTGCATTGGACTGGTCTCGACCTGCGACGATCCAAACCTCCAGCACCTCTTCGCCGTCTTCATACACATTACCAACGGAATCATAATCGGTAGTGAAGGAAGCAGCCAGAGAGCTGACCTCATGCCAGAGCTTACCAAAGATAGTCTCATTATCCTTAGGCCAGGAGGCTTCCTTTTCCTTGATCACCAAATAATCGATATCCAGCTTCGACTCACTGAGAGACTGGATCGTAGTGCCCAGCGCACTGATATAGTCACGCATAGCACCCAATTTCTTCTGGATCTCCCGATCCGGATCAGAAGCACAAGTCTCCAGCAAGGTGGCAAGGCTCAGTATGGTACCGGTCTTGCTGCTTTTACCGCCGGAGTAGGCTACGATCTCATCCATGATCTTGTAGAGTCGCTGGCTCTCCAGCAGCATGGCGCCCGCCATATCGGGGTAAGTATCGGTAATGTAGTAATCACGGTACTGGTCGGGATTGCGGCCCATCACCACCAGCAGCTGGCGATACATCTGATTCAGTCTGTAGATGCTGTCTTCCAGCTTTGCCAGAGAATCGCCCAGGTTACCCAGTGTAACCTCCAGACGAAGGACATGCTTGCCCGCGGTTAGGTAGAAAGCATAATCCTCTGTATCGTTTCCAAGAGGCATCACTTCCCAGGAATTTCCGTATTGGAAGCCGATATCTTCCACCTCAGAGAAGGGGGTCGTACCATCGATCGTCAGAAGACGGGAAGAACTCTTGCCCCGTTCGTAGGACTGCTTGCCCTTGATAGCGATGTTGTACCAGCCGTCGGCAGGAACCTCGAATTCCCATTCGATCCACTGTCCAGCCACCCGCCAGGAGTTGCCGCCAATGGCGTTGAGCAGGATATTGCTGCTGCTATAAGGTACGGTATTGGACGAAGCGCGGTCATTGATCGCGTACAGAGAAGGATCAGAGCGCAGCACAGCATCTTCACCCTGGATCGTCACAAACCAATTATTCTCGGGGGTGTTCAATTTTTGACCTTCCAGCCGGGAGGAAAGATCCGCATAATAATCGCCATAGTTGACTGCATTTGCCACGCTCTTCAGACAGATGCTTTCAATGATCAGCGGCTCATTGACGCCCGTGAGCGTGAGGGTATTGGTTCCCTCTTTGAAATAGAACTTATAGGGTGCAGCCTCATAGCCGGTCGTGGTATCCTTCAGAAGAAGCGTACCCTTCTTCAGAACCTCTACCTGAGAAGGACGGATATCATTACCCTGGTTGTCTTTCTCGATCTTATTGGCATCTGTCCAGAATCTGGAGAACGCAATGTAATTGGCATTCTGGAAAGGCACAGAGCCATTGATGCTCAGAGTGCGCTCAGGATTAATGCTGCGGGATTCAACATTGTGGTACACCACCATAATGTTGTAAAAACCTGCCTGCGGAACATCGAATTCCCAGGTGACTTTGCTGCTTTCCTGGGTGCTGATCACTTTAACACCGTTCATTGTGGTGATCTCAGCACCGTCAAGTTCAGTGACCGCATCCATGCTGATGGCAACATCATCCTTCGGTTCGGCAGCGTTGGGATACATCTGCAGATATCCGGTATAGGTGTTCTCACGGGAGATATCACCCACATCGCTATCCAGATCCACACCGGCATACTTGTCCGCATAGGTCTCGTCTCCGCTGCCCAGATACAAGCCGATACCAAGTGCAGCAACTACCGCGACACAGATCATGCAGATCAAGATATTCCGTTTGTTCCACGTGAATGCATTCTGTCTCATATTACCCATCCTTTATAGAATCGTCGCTTTAATGCAAGATGGCCAAATTCATGGCAACCGAAAGCAATAATACTTTATGATATTATATATCATATGCGCATAATACGCTATTGCAAATTTTTGGGGTCTGTGGATTCTGCACAGTGTTTCCGGTCTTTCAACTACCAAAATCCAGTAAATTCAATCACAGATCAGGTATGGGAGGATACCACTGCCATCGCTCATTTCCCGCTCGCCCATTTTATCAATATATGCTTTGGGCGACATCCCCTCAGATTGTGTAAACAAACGGGAGAAATACAGCGCATCTGAAAATCCGCAAAGGAGCGCTATATTCTTCACGCTGACCAGACCTTGCTCAATCAGAAAGACCGCATGGCGCAAACGAAGTTCCCGGAGGTACTGCGTATAGCCCACGCCCATACGCTTCTTAAATAAGGAGGAGAGATATTTCGCGTCATATCCCAATTGGGTCGCGATGGAGGATATGGATAGCGAGGGATCCGAATACTTTTTATTCGTTAGGGTGACCACTTTGGTAACAACATCATGCTGCTCCTTTTTCTCCGGCTTCAATACGGCAATGGCGTAAAGGAAGACCGTCTCGCAAAGAATGTCGATATTGGTATCATCAGCACTTTGGTGGCACTTGCGCCAGAACTCGATCAGATCCTCATCAGCGCGAAAGATCCGCTTGTTCTCACCAACGCCGATCCGCTCCAGGAACTCCTCACCCCGGCGTCCCTGGAAATTGATATAATAGTATTTCAATTCGGAAACGGATTCGATCAGATAGCGATCCATTTCTCTGACAAAAAATACGCAGCCCCTGTCAATGCTCCACCGCTTCTGATTGCAGGTCAGAATACCGCTTCCCTCCGAAACCAGAAAAATTCCGTTCCTGCCTGCGGTGTACGGGCCTCTGGGCGACTCAACCTCATAGATAAAGTTCAAGCAGATCAAATCACTGGAGTGGTTGTAGTTAAACTTACACACATTTTCGAACTGCATAACGCCCCTCCTTGTGGTAGTTGTTTACTTTGACAATATCATATGTTCGGACGAAAAGCAACTTTTATCCATAAGCAGATGGAAAATATCCATTTTAATCAAACCTTTGCCATGCTACAATGGCTCCATAAGAATGGTGAAGGAGTATACCTATGTACTACGGACTAGTCACACTATCAGTCATCCTTTTTGGAATACAGTTTTTATTCAGCGACAAATATCAGCAGCACAGCGGCACAGGTGTAATCAGCAGCTTTCTGCTGATCCTGTTCAGCAGTCTCACCGCGATCTTGACCATGGGTATCATCAGCGGCTTTCATTTTGCCGTCACCCCCTTTTCCCTGCTCATCGCCGCAATGGCCGCTGTGAATAGCACCCTGTGCAGCTTCTGCTCACTGAAGACTCTGGAGCGGGGCAACCTTTCCGTATATTCCCTGTTTTCCATGCTGGGCGGCATGGTGCTGCCCTGTATTGCCGGCATTTTCTTCTTTCATGAGGGTGTTACCCTGGGCAAGATCCTTTGCGTCCTGTTCGTGGGCGCAGCACTGCCCATCACCATCACCAAAGGCGGCAGCAAAAGCGCTTACATTTACTATATTGGCGTGTTTATCTTTAATGGCATGGCCGGTGTCTATCCCAAGATCTATACCTCCCTGCCCTATCCTAAAGTCACCGAGGCAGAATACACCACACTTTTGCACATCGTTGCAGTGATCATCGCACTGACTGTACTGCTGCTTCATCGGAAGGAATTTAAAAAGCCCGGGATGAAACCTGTGCTGTTTGCGTCAGCCGGCGGTCTTTTAAACTCTGTAGCCAACTATATCCTGCTCATCGCACTGGCCGTGCTGCCGGCCTCTGTGCAGTATCCCTTCCTCACCGGAGGTGTGATCATCGTATCTACCCTGATCGCCGCATTTACCAGCCGCAAGCCCTCAAAAAAGGAGATCATTGCGGTCATCCTGGCATTCACGGGAATCCTTCTTCTGGTATTGGTCCCGTAATATAAAAAACATCTATTAGGAGGTAGCACTATGAAAATCATCAAAATGGGCGTCTTTGGCCTGGGTCGAGGCAATGAGCTGGTCAAGGACATTCTGGGTAACAATGGTGAGATCGTGGCTCTGTGTGACTTTAACGAGGCTAAGATGCAGAAGATCAATTCCGGCCTCGGCGGCACCGCCGCCATGTACACCGACTTCGATAAGTTCATCGAACACGAAGGTCTTGATGCGATCCTCATCGCTAACTATTTCCATGAACACGCTCCTTATGCCATCAAAGCGCTGGAAAAGGGCATCCATGTGATCACCGACTGCATTGCAGCCGGCACCATGGGCGAGTGCGTCGCATTGGTCCGTGCCGTGGAAAAGAGTAATGCCATCTACTGCCAGGGTGAAGACTATCAGTTCATGCTCTTCAACCAGGAGATGAAGCGTCTCTATGACGGCGGCACTCTGGGCAAGCTGATCTATGCTGAGGGCGAATATAACCACCCCGTCGGCAACGATCGCTACCCCTATTTGAAGCGGCTGCACCCCTTCGCAAAGCACTGGCGCTGCTGGATCCCCGCCTGCTACTATGTGACCCACTCTCTGGATCCCCTGATGTACATGACCGGTACAAAGCCCAAGCGTATCAGCGCTATGCCTGCACTCTGCGCTGATCCTATGACCCCCGAGAAAAACAAGGTTCTATATTATACCGTTGCGGAGCGCGCTGGTATTATGACCACAGTCAATGAAGACGGCTCCGTCTTCCGCTTCACCGGCTGCGCTCGCTGGGGCTTTGAGGAAAATTCCTACCGTCTGTGCTGTGACAAGGGACAAGTGGAAAATATCCGCGGCAGCAGTGAGATCCTTCTGAACTACAATTCCTGGGAAAAGCCCGAAGGTGCTGAGACCTCTTCCCGCTATACGCCCGAGTGGCACGATAAGGATATAGAGCTGATCAAGAAATCCGGGCACGGCGGCTCCGACTTCTTCGTCTTCAGACATTTCTTTGATTGCATTCGTAACAACAAGCAGCCTAAGTATTTTGATGTTTACGGCGCTACTCTGATGGCTTCCGTTGCCATCCTGGGACACAGAAGTATGCTGGAGTATGGTGTTCCCTATGACATCCCCGACTTCCGTAAGGAAGCAGATCGGGTCAAGTGGGAAAACGACTTCCTGACTCCCCTCTACGGCTCCGACGGCAGCGAACCGACCCTCCCCGCCTCCACCGTGGCTGACAACCGTCATACCCCCGAAGCAATGGCTGAGTACCAGGCATATCTGGACACCATCCCCAACACGGGATACTGGACCCCCAAGGCATAAATATCTGAAAGAGCCACCCAATTGGGTGGCCCTTTTACTTGGAGGTATTTGTCCATAAGTTGATAGAAAATCTCCATTTTACACTTTCACTCTCTATGCTATAATAAACGCAGAAAGTCTTAGTAGGTGCATCTACAGGACTATCGTATTCACTACCAATTTTGTTTAGATCTGCCATCACTACAAGGAGGTAACACTATGAGAATCATCAAAATGGGCGTATTTGGTCTGGGTCGCGGTAACGATCTGATCAAGGATGTACTGGGCAACAACGGTGAGATCGTTGCTCTGTGCGATTTCAACGAGAAGAAGATGAATGAGGTCAATGATGCACTGGGCGGCACCGCCGGCATGTACACCGACTTCGACAAGTTCATCGAGCACGAAGGCATGGACGCGATCCTGATCGCAAACTATTTCCATGAACATGCCAACTATGCTATCAAGGCTTTGGAAAAGGGCATCCACGTGCTCAGCGACTGTATTGCAGCTGTAACTATGGGTGAGTGCGTGGCACTGGTTCGCGCTGTGGAAAAGAGCAATGCGATCTACTGCCAGGGCGAAGACTTCCAGTTCATGATCTTCTGCCAAGAGATGAAGAAGATCTATGACGAGGGTACTCTGGGAAAGCTGATCTACGCCGAGGGCGAGTATGTCCACCCCATCGGACCGGACCGCTATCCCTATCTGAAGCGGCTGCGCCCCTTCCCCAAGCACTGGCGCATCTGGACTCCCGCCTGCTACTATGTGACCCACTCCCTGGGCCCCCTGATGTACATGACCGGCACAAAGCCCAAGCGTATCAGCGCCATGCCTGCACTTTGTTCCGAGCCTATGACTCCTGACCGCAACAAGATCTCGTACTATTCTCCCGCAGAGCGCGCTGGTATTATGACCACCGTCAACGAAGACGGCTCTGTCTTCCGCTTCACCGGCTGTGCTCATTGGGGCTTCCAGGAGGATTCCTACCGTCTGTGCTGTGATAAGGGACAAGTGGAGAATATCCGCGGTACCCGCGAGATCCTCCTGAACTATAACTCCTGGGAGAAGCCCGAGGGCGCTGAGACCTCTTCCCGCTATAAGCCCGAGTGGCACGACAAGGATGTGGAGCTGATCAAGAAGTCCGGCCACGGCGGCGCTGACTTCTTCGTCCTGCGTCATTTCTTTGACTGCATCCGCAACAACAAGCAGCCCGAGTACTTCGATGTCTACGGTGCAACCTTGATGGCCTCCGCGGCTATTCTGGGTCACAGAAGTATGCTTGAGTACGGTGTTCCCTACGATCTTCCCGACTTCCGTAAGGAAGAGGATCGGGTTAAGTGGGAAAACGACTTCTTGACTCCTTACTACGGCTCTGACGGCAGTGAGCCTACCCTGCCCTGCTCCACTGTAGCCGACAACCGTCACACCCCCGAGGCAATGGCCGAGTTCGAAGCCTATATCGCCACCATCCCCAACGAAGGCTACTGGACTCCTAAGGAATAAAATATAAAGTAAACGCAAATGAGCTACCCGATCGGGTAGCTCATTTCATTTCCTGAGCATAACTTCCTTCAGACAAAGCGCGAACGACGTCCAGCCGGCGGCAAGCAGATGTCCATCGGACATCCGCATTTAGATGGGTTCAAATCCCTCACCTTCAATTGCTAATAAAAAAACCACCCGGTTGGGTGGTTTTTCTTATTGGCGGAGATGGAGGGATTTGATCTGCATTTTCTTCCCAGCTGGGAAGAAAATTACGGTGTTGCCGCCGTCGAGAACGGCGGCAAGCAGATGTACACCGGACATCAGCAATTAGATG
>JBGVJN010000004.1:0-5056 GCA_045129455.1 Faecousia sp.
CTGCCTTCGGCAGCCTGGGCGCCACAGTGATGAACCAGACCATGGCAAGCATGTTCGCTCTGGAAAAGGCGGACGGCTACCCCTTCCGTCATATCCATGCCACCGGCAGCTTCGGCTGGGAGTGGATGCCTCAACTGGTGGAAGAACAGGGGGTTGACTTGAGCGCTGCACCTACCATTGATATGCGGGAGTATATCTACGATATGCCCACGGTCATGAATGCCGCGGATGTGATCATCGGCCGCGCCGGCGCCTCCAGCTGCAATGAGATCGCTGCGGCTGGGATCCCTGCCATTCTGATCCCGTCTCCCAATGTGACCGCAAACCATCAGGAAAAGAATGCCCGTGTTCTCAGTGATAACGGCGCTGCCATCCTGGTGCTGGAGAAGGAATGCACCCCGGAAGGTATCTATCAGACCGTGAAGGAGCTTCTGGAGGATCGGGAAAAAGCGGAAAGTATGGCCTCGGCACTGCGGAGCATGGCTGTGCCGGATTCGGCGGAGAAGATCTGCGCCGTTATTGAGGAATTGATCAAAACCAGGAGCTGACCGCTCCCAGGAGGAATACCATGGATACAAAAGAGAAAGAAAGGAAGCGTTCTGCCCAGCGCAGACCGGCGCCGAAGAGCGGTCGTACCGGTACGCGGTCGGAAAAAACTGCTCCGGATACCGCGAAGAAGCGCCCGGCAGCGGCTGCAAAGCCGGCACCTTCCCGCAATCGTGGCAGCGCTGCCGCCCGTAAGCCGGCATCTACTGAGGGGGATACTGAAAAGAGAACCCAGCGCAAAGCAGCGGCAGCGACCCGCACTCGCCGCGGCGGCGAAAGCCGCAGCCGTAAAGAGCAGGAACCGAAGCGGGTCATCCCGGAAGTGGTGTATCTGCCTCCCAAGCCCTTCAGCCGTAACCGTCTGGTGCTGCGTCTGGCCACTGTGGCTGCGGTAGTGCTGGCAGTGGTCCTGGGTGTGTCTGTGTTTTTCAAGGTGGATACGGTGGTGGTATTCGGCAATGAGAAGTACACCGCCTACGATATCCAGCAGGCCGCGGGCATTGATATTGGAGACTATCTGCTAACCTTCAGCCGTGCCCGGGCTGCCGGCAAGATCCGGGAGACACTTCCTTATGTGGAAAATGTGAGATTTGGTATAAAATTGCCCGGTACGGTAAATATTGTTATTACTGAAGTGGATGTGACCTATTCCCTGGAGGACAGCACCGGTAACTGGTGGCTGGTCAATTCCGGGGGACGGATCCTGGAGCAGATCCCCATCGGCGCCCAGGTGGGTCATACGCAGCTGACGGGCGTCGTGTTGGATGCGCCCCAGGTAGGGGAGCAGGCCGTGGCCCTGGAAGACGGTGAGATGATCGTTGATCCGGAAGGAAACACGGTGCCGCCGGTGGTAAGCGCCCAGCAACGGCTGGACACCGCTCTGGATATTGCCGGCTACCTGGAACTGAACAGTATGATCGGTAAGGTCGTTTCCGTAGATGTTTCTGCGCTGGAGGATATCCGCCTGACCTATGGCCGGAAATACCAGGTGCTGCTGGGTGACCATACGCAGCTAAGCTATAAGATCAGCGTCCTGCGTGGTGCCGTGGCGCAGCTGGAGCAGGAGAGACCCCATAGCGTGGGCGAGCTGAACATCTCCGATCCCGATAATGTCACCTACGACGATTCGGAATAAAAATCTGCCGGTTATAGAAAAAATTCCACGAAATCTGTAAAAAAATAAAAAAAGATATTGACCAAATGGCATTTTAAGGCTAGAATATACAGGTACCATTGTAATTTGAAGCAGCAGGCTCAGCCTTCTGCGAAACGATACATAGGAGGAAAGAGTATATGTCTGAACTTTTTCAGGATCGCGTTGTAAAAATCAAGGTCATTGGTGTTGGCGGCGCCGGCAACAATGTTATTAACCGCATGATCGAAAGCGGTGTTGACGGTGTGGATTTCATCGTCATCAATACCGATAAGCAGGACCTCAACAAGTCCATCTGCAAGAACCAGATCCAGATCGGCGAAAAGCTGACCAACGGTATGGGCGCAGGCTCCAAGCCCGAGATCGGCAGACAGTCTGCCGAGGAGAGCAGAGCTGCGATCTCCAAGGCTCTGGAAGGCACCGATATGGTCTTCATCACCGCCGGTATGGGCGGCGGCACCGGCACCGGTGCAGCACCCATCGTGGCTGATCTGGCCCATGAGGCCGGCATTCTGACCGTCGGCGTTGTGACCAAGCCCTTCAAGTTTGAAGGTGCCAACCGTATGCGTCAGGCTGATGCGGGCATCGCTGAGCTGTCCGGCAAGGTCGACTCCCTGGTCATCATCCCCAACGACCGTCTGAAGTATGTCACCGACCAGAAGATCACCTTCGCCAATGCATTCGCCATTGCCGATGATGTTCTGAAGCAGGCTGTTTCCTCCATCTCTGAGCTGGTCGGCTTCTCCGATCGGGTCATCATCAACCTGGACTTCGCCGACGTTTCCGCCATCATGAAGGATGCCGGCCGCGCTCACATGGGCGTCGGTGTGGCTTCCGGCCGTGAGAAGGCTGAGCAGGCTGCTCTGGCCGCTGTTGCCAGCCCCCTGCTGGAGACCTCTATCAACGGTGCTACCGGCGTGCTGGTCAATGTGTCCGGCTCTTCCGAGATGACCCTGGACGATGTGGAGACCGCTGCCGGCATCGTGCAGGAGGCTGCCAATCCCGATGCCAACATCATCTTCGGCGCTACCTGCACCGACGATCTGGCCGACGAGATGCGTGTTACCGTCATCGCTACCGGCTTTGAGCAGAAGCCCCAGGCTCCCAAGGCCAAGGAAGAGGCTGCTCCCGCTGCCAGCGGCTTCAAGTCCGGCGATTTCAGCGATATCGACGCTGTGTTTGATATCTTCAAGCGCTAATGAGTCAATGATAAGCATCCCGGGCTTCTGCCCGGGATGTTTTTTGGGAGAATGCTATGGATGCATATAAAGAACTTGCCCAAAGCTACGACCGGCTGACCAACGATGTGGACTATGCCGCTGTTGTGGATTTTTACTTTCAGATCCTGCAAAAGGAAGGTCTGCAGCCCAGAACGGCAGTTGATCTTGCCTGCGGCACCGGCTCTGTGGCGCTCCTGTTGGCCAGGCGAGGATTGTGTGTGACCGGTGTGGATATGTCGGAGGACATGCTGACCGTTGCCTGGGAGAAGGCTGCGGAGCTGGAGGAGCCTCCCATGTTCGTTTGCCAGAAGCTGCAGCAGCTGCAGCTTCCCAGAGGTGTTGATCTGGCGGTGTGCGCTCTGCACAGCCTGGATTATATCCTGGATCCTGCCGATTGCGCAGAAGCCATCCGTCGGGTTTATCGCGCGCTGAACCCCGGCGGTATCTTCATCTTTGATGTGAATACCCCCGAAAAACTCAAGGCTATGGACGGTCAGGTATTCCTGGACGAGGACGATGATGTATACTGCGTCTGGCGGGGGGAATTTGACCTTGAGACCAATATCTGTTCCTACGGTATGGATCTTTTTCAACGGGATGGGGAGCATTGGCTTCGCAGCTTTGAAGAGCATCGGGAATATGCTTATTCCATTGCGCAGCTGACCGGGTATCTGGAGGTTGCTGGATTTGACAGTATCCGGGTCTATGCTGACCGTGAATTCATTGCGCCCCGGGAAGGGGAGCAGCGCGTCTACTTCAAGGCGCGGAAAGGAAGAGTAAAATGCAAGACTACATTGTAAGAGGAATGACCATGGATGGCTTTGTGAAGGTCGTAGCCATCCGTTCTACCCAGATCGTGCGCAGAGCTGCACAGATCCATAAAACCACTCCCAACGCCACTGCGGCCTTCGGACGGGCTCTGACAGCGGCTGCCATGATGGGCAATATGCAGAAGGTGGAGGACGGCTCCATGACCCTGCAGATCCGCGGTGGTGGCCCCATCGGCACCATCACCTGTGTGTCCGATGCCACCGGCAATGTCCGTGGTTGTGTTACCGAGCCCCGCGTGCCTCTGGTGGAAAAGTACCCCGGTAAGCTGGATGTTGGTGCTACCGTTGGAACCGACGGCACGCTGACGGTGATCCGTGACCTGCAGATGAAAGAGCCCTATGTGGGTTCCATCCAGCTGGTGTCCGGTGAGATCGGCGACGATGTGACCGCCTATTTTGCCCAAAGTGAGCAGACGCCTACTGCTTGCGCTCTGGGTGTACTCATCGACCGGGATCAGAGCGTGAAGGTGGCCGGCGGCTATTTGCTGCAGCTGTTGCCCGGCGCTCCCGATGAGGTGATCGATAAGCTGGAGGCCGGCATCCAGAAGGCCGGTGCTGTGACGGCGATGCTGGAGCAGGGTATGACTCCGGAGGATATCCTGGGCGCTGTTGCCGGAGATCTGGGTGTCCTGTTCATGGAGACTACCGAGGTCGGCTACAAGTGCTACTGCTCCCGTGAGCGTGTTACCCGTGCGCTGATCAGCCTGGGCAGGGGAGAGCTGGAGGAGATCCGCAGCGAAGGGAAGACTTTCCCTGTGGAGTGTCAGTTCTGTGATGCGGAGTATGCCTTTACTCCGGAGGATATCGCAGGGCTGCTGGAAACGATCTGAATCAGTAATTTTGTGGTGGGAAATGCACAGGTAGATGGCTTAAAAATTCTTGTAAAAAAAGAAGAAAAAAGCCTTGACAAATGATACCACTCTGTGTATAATAAAACCCGTCGCTGAGGTAACCACTCAGTTGATCGGTTCGGGAGCATAGCTCAGCTGGGAGAGCACATGCCTTACAAGCATGGGGTCACAGGTTCGAGCCCTGTTGTTCCCACCATATAATCTGGCCCTGTGGTGCAGTCGGTTAGCACGCCAGCCTGTCACGCTGGAGGTCGACGGTTCGAGTCCGTTCGGGGTCGCCATAAATGCATCCGAGTGGAGCGCAAGCTCCGCTCGATATGCCTCTGTAGCTCAGTAGGTAGAGCAGCGGACTGAAAATCCGCGTGTCGTTGGTTCGATTCCGACCGGAGGCACCAGATGCGGGTGTAGCTCATCCGGTAGAGCGCCACCTTGCCAAGGTGGAGGTAGCGAGTTCGA
>JBGVJN010000005.1:0-39419 GCA_045129455.1 Faecousia sp.
CAGGCCATAGACATCGCCGGTGTCGGTGATGGTAACATTGGTCAGCTTTGCATCGCCCTTCACGGCAACAGCCTTATCAGTGGTAACATTCTCCATGACCACATCGCAGGCGAAGTTCACATCATGACGGTTCCAGGGGCCATCGTTGCGGCCGGAGTTGGTCAGATGCAGGTCCTTCAGGATCAAGGTGCCCTCTTCGTTGGTCATGATCACATTGTTCCAGTCAGAGTTCAGCTGATTGAAGGTCAGGGTGTGGCCGTTGCCCTCGATCTGCACGATCTGGGTATTGGCGCCGCCGATGGAATTGTTGGACCAAGCGGTGACATCATAGGAGACATCGCCTTCCAGGTAAACGATGACGGTGGCAGCGGTGGAGTCCATAGCTGCTTCCATCTCCTTGCTGGAGGAAACATGGAACACCTCGGAAGCCTTGAAGTCGGCAGCCCAGGGGTGTGCCTTGTCGGTGATCTCGCCGAAACCTTCGTTCAGAGCGGTGACAGCGTCAGCAAAGCCGTCGGCCTGGATAGCCTGGGAAACGACCAGGATATCGTAGGTCTCGCCGTACTTGGCGCACTCTTCGTTGCCGCAGGTCTTATCCATGTAAACCTGCTTCAGGCTGGGGATGGTGGTCTCACCGGGCTGCAGAGCGACCTTGTAGGTGTAGACGATCAGGTCATAGCGAACGCCATCGATGATGACATTCTCGATATAGTCGGTAGCTGCGAAAGCGCCGCCCACTTCGGGGTTGGAGGAATTGATGTCGTTATGTACGACGTGAATGTCCTGGCCGTTGATGACATCGCCCTCATAAGCGATCACGGTACGGACATAAGCAGCGGAAGCGCCGGTGTTGGTAACGGTGACGAACTTGTCGACCACGTTATCATTGGCCTCGACAGCCTTCCATGCATCGTTGACACCGTTGTTGGCATCCCAGGGAATGCTGGTGCCGGGGTAGACAGCAGGCAGCAGAGGCTTAGCCTGGCTAAAGTCCTTCAGATTGTTGGCAGCATCTGCCAGCTCGTTGGTGTCTACACGCTCCTGCTCGTTCTGCTTGATGTAGACATTGCCCATGGTCATAACGTTAACATCAGAGTCGGTATCCTGCAGGTAGGCAACAGTCATGCCCACTGCCAGAGAAGCGACCAGAGCAACCGCCAGAACGACGGACAGGATCTTCTTATTCTTCATAACAAGTACTCCTTTTTAATCCCAATGGGATAGATTTACGGATTTACGGGCTCACCGGCGGCATAGGGGTCATCCCCGTTGCCCTGGTTTGCCGTGGTGGAAGTCTGGCCGATGACCAGCTCCCAGGCTGCGGCGGGAGTGTCCACGCCGGCCTTCTGGACCGCGTAGGCAGTGACCTTCAGCTGAGGATAGATCTTGTTGTTCGCGTCAGCGTCCAGCTTGTTGAACATATCCTTGGTCACATCCGTCTTGACAGTGACCTTATTGTCCTTCAGGACAGTAAACTCAGCGTCATTGTCGGACATGGCGACCTCGCGGTAGTAGATGCCGGGGTACTTGGTGGCATCCAGCTCGGTCCAGCCATCGGCGATGGCGTAGGTCATGAACTCGTCGAAGTTGGAGCTCTTCTCCAGCTTGACAAACAGCCAGCAATCCTCGCTGTTCTTCAGAACGGTGACCTTAGGATCCTTGTCGATCTCCTTGCCCGGTACCATCTGGTACTGGTTGGTCTTCTTGTCGTCGTCCTCGTCCAGACCTGTGTCAGTTTCTTCCAGAGTGATGTTGATATCGCCATAAGTAAAGGTATTTACCACAGGAGTGGTATTGGTGATCAGCCAGGCAACCGTAGTGCCGATCACAGCGCCCAGAACCAGCACGACTGCCAGAACCAGAGCCAGGACTTTGTATCCTTTGCGCATAATGTTTTTCTCCTTTCCTTAATGTTTATTCTTTATATGCTTCATCAGAAGAGACCTTCTGTTAAGCTCAGATCAACCGTTACCCTGCTGGGTATTGTACTGCTCAGCAAAGGCAGCCCAGGCTTCGTCAGCGCTGGTGAAGGGGTTGGCCTGGATGGCGTGGCCTTCCACAACGATCTTTACATCCTTCAGCGTCTGCATCTGCGCACCGGTAAGCTTACCGGGCACGGTGAAGGAGGTGAACAGGGGCTTCAGCTCCAGATCCTTGCCGTCCATGGTGTCCACGGTCTGGGCGTAGCGGAACTCGTAGGTATAGCTGCCGTCGCCGTTATTCACGGTAGCCACACAGGGCCACAGGGCGCTGTCCCAGCCGGTGACTACGGTCTCGGGCAGGAAATCCTGGCCCAGCGCCGCCTGGATCTTATCCATCTGCTCGATGGTGACCAGGATGCGGATGTAGGACAGTTCGCTGTTTGCCTTCACGGTAAGGGTAGGATCCTTGGTGTAGCTCAGACCGGGGATCAGATGGTACTCATTTTCCTGCACCCGCTCTTCGGGATCCACGGGCTTGCCGTCGGGGGTGACCTTGGCTTCGTCCAGCGTGATCTGCACATCGCCCACGGTGATGACATTGACCACCTTGTCCCGGTCCGTCAGGAAGGCCAGGGTGCTCATGACACCCATGGTCAGCAGAAGCACGATGCTCAGCAGTGTCAGGATCAGTTTCTTCTTCATACTATTCCTCCAATCTTGCGTCAACAGGATCGTTGTTTGTTTCTTCTTCAGCGGCAGGATCCTCCTGCGCCTTCTTTTTCGGCTCCTCGCCGAAGATCAGATCCGGCAGCAGCAACAGCAGCAGCATCACTGCGCCCACGGAGATCGCCGTGTAGAGTCCGGGGGGGCGCTGGATGTAGTTGACCGCGTAGCCGATATACGGCACACAGAACACCGGCGTTCCGATGACCTGGGCCTTGGTGACCAGCATCTCATCATGGATCTCATTGGCGTCGCCCTTGGTCCGGAACTTGGTCTGGCCGTCCTCTTCCACCAGCTCGATGATCCGGTGGGTGGCCACCGTCTTCTCGCTGAGGCGGAAGGTGATCACATCCCAATAGTCCAGGGATTCCACATCCGTCTCCTGCACATAGATCACAGAGCCTGTGGGGTAATCCGGCTCCATGGAACCGGACAGAACGATATATACATCCAGCCCAAACAGCTTCGGACCTACCAGCAGACCGGCAAAGGCTACCACCAAACAGACCAGCACAGCCGTCGCCGCATCCCAGATTTTTCGGATCGTTGATTTCATAGTAAGTACAGTTCTCTCTCAAAGGGGATAGGTATCCTTATACTCATACTTATAAGAATACTCCCTAACATTATAACACAAGCACCCTAAAATGCAAGGGTAATTGAGCATTAAAACTGCCGAATTTCCCAACTGTTTTTTGGCGATCTATACAGAATTTTCCAGTCTCCCGGAAATTGCATGCGTATCGCTCCGCTTTATTATATATATTAATGTATAAGCAAAGAAAAGAGCAGCCCGCAGGCTGCTCTTTTGTCTTATTTCGCAAAATCCACAAAATCCGACCATTCATGTTCGTTCTCATCCGCCCAAAGCTCGAAGTTTTCCTTCAGCCAGGATACGGTATTGGCAGCGTCGCTGAAGACCATCACCTCGAAGCCGTTCCCCTTCTCCGGGTACAAGCGGAGCCAAAACAGAAGCGCCGTATCGTAGCCGTTGCGGTGGTAGGACCAGTTCTGGCCCATATTCCCCTCCAGACAGTCCTGATAGATGCACTCCACCAGCGCCTGGGCGGCTTCTCCCGTCAGGGCCGTATCCGCGCCGTCGATAGAGATAGAATTCACGCCCTGCCTGCACGCGTCCAGATCCTCATAGCCCAGAACCATCTGGGGCTGGCTCATAAGCATCCGGATCATCTCTCCGGCCTTGCTGCCCACCCAGACCCGGTAGCTGCGGGTGCCGGTGGTGCCGTTTTTCAGCTGATAGTGGACGGTAAACCATCCGAAGCCATAGTGCCCGTTTCCCTCATCATATCTCTGCTCCAGGCACTGCTCATGGATCTGCAGCACCTGCCGGATCTGCTGAGGATCGTTGATGACTACATTATGGGCATCAAAGTAATTGTACTCAGAGTCATCGCTGAGGGTCACGGAGCTGACATTTTCCTCCTGGGGGACCCACAGGGTGATCTTCAGAGGATCCAGCCAGGTCAGCACCATGCTGCCCACCAGCACGACGGCCAGCAGCACGCCGCCCAGGATCACCTTCCACTTGAACACCCGCACCGTTCTTGCCAGCAGCATCTGCACCACAAACCAGCCCACCACGAAGCCGATGGCCATAAACAGGAAGTAGCCATCCACCAGCAGATCGCCGAAGGCAGCCGCCACCATGGCGGTACAAAGGGTGAAGATCACCGCGAATACCGGCCGCAAAGGCTGCACCGCGATCAGATCCCCTGCCCGCTCCAAATGCCGCTTCCGGTACATCAGCAGCGCCACCAGGCACAGCACCAGGCCGATCACCGCCACAGCAATGAGATATTCCCAGCCCTCGCCCAGACCTTCGAAGATGTAGGCATAGATACTGTCATAGCCGGTGTCCAGCAGGACTTTCTTCATGTGCACCAGCTCTGTGCCATGGGTGGACATATAGGCCACCGGGCAAAGCAGCAGGAAGGGCCCATCGGAAATATTCATGCCGTACAGCAGCGGCTCATACACCGTACTGGCAAAGGTATAGGCAAGGTAGGCGCCACCGTTGATGACGGCATAGACCGCTGCCATGCCCAGCCGGTTTCCGGCGCACATGGTGCTGAACACCGCCACGCCGAAGAAGAGCAGGTAGTGCAGCGTCATGCCCACCAGCCAGCAAAGGGCAACGGGCCAGTTGCTGCCCAGGAAGGGCAATGCGGAAGCGGCGATCAGCGTATTGGGGATCAAGGAAAAGTACAAGCCCACCAGGCAATGAGAGAAAAACCAATCCCGGCGGCGCAGAGGCATGGCATGCAGCGCGTTGCAAAGCCGGGAGTTGAACAGATCACCGAAGAGCATCTGGACACACACCGGCGCGTAAAGCAGATTGAGGATGCTCAAGCCGCCGATGCTCTCCGCCAGGCCACGGGCATGATACTGGCTGTCGGACAGGTTATTGACCATGACGCTGCCCATGATCAGCAGACCGCCAATGAGATACAGTACCCACACCGGGGCGAACCGGGTGATATCTTTAAAAAATATGGTCTTAAAGGACGATGTTCTTGACTTCATAGTTCACACCTCCCAGTTCATAGATAAAGATCTCCTCCAGAGAAAGGGGAAGAATATCGTAATACACCGGCGCGGCCGCACTGACGGTCTGCTCCACCTGCTGGGCACTTCCCCGGACTACCAGAGTCTTCAGCCGCCCGGAGGTGCTTTCATGGAGGACCTGCAGCCCCTCGGGGGCATCACCCACCAGCTGGAGCTTGACGATATTGCCCTGCATATCCGCAAGGCTCCGCTCCAGAAGCATCCTGCCCCGGTCCATGATACCCACATAGTCGCAGATATCCTCCAGCTCCCGCAGGTTATGGGAGGAGATCAGCACCGTGGTCTGCCGCTGGGCCACATCCGAAAGGATCAGGCTCCACACCTGCCGGCGCATCACCGGATCCAGGCCGTCCACCGGCTCATCCAGGATCAGCACATCCGGCCGGGTGCAGATGGCCAGATGGAAGGCCGCCTGCTTCTGCATGCCCTTGGAGAACCGGCGCAGCTGTCCCTTCCTGGGAAGCTGGAACACATCATACAGCCGCTCAAACAGCTCGTCGTCAAAGTCCGGGTAGATGCCCCGGTAGTATCTGCGCATCTCCTCCATAGTAGCGGAGGGAAAATAGAAGATATCATCGGGGATATAGCCGATGCGCACTTTCTGGGCAGGATTTTCCCAGATCTGCATACCTTCCAGGGTGATCTTGCCCGCATCGGGGCGGTATACGCCGGTCATCAGCCGGATGGCGGTGGATTTTCCCGCGCCGTTGGGGCCTACCAGGCCGTAGACCGCGCCCTTGGGCACTGTCATGGTCAGCTCATCCAACGCCCGGAAATCACCGAAGGTTTTGATTACATTCTGCAAGCTAAGCATTTGCGTTCCCTCCCTTGATCCGCGCTGCCAGCTCCTCCGGGGTGATGCCCATGGCCAGCAGGCGGGATGTGAGCTTGTCGAAATCTGCCAGCAGCGCCTTCTGCTCCGACGGGGCGCTGCCGGGAATGCCGCAGACAAAGCAGCCCTTGCCCGGCACCGTAGCCACCCACCCCTGCAGCTCCAGCTCCCGGTAGGCCCGCTGGATGGTATTGGGGTTGATGGTCAGCTGGGTGGCCAGCTCCCGGACAGAGGGTAATCTGTCCCCCTGCCGCAAAACACCGGTGAGGATCTGATCCCGGAAACCGTCACAGATCTGGGTGTAGATGGGTCTGGCATCACGGTAGTCAAGATGTACCAAGTGCATCCCTCCAAACTGTATGAATCGTATTAACTGTACTAGTACAGTTAATATAGCATATTCCTATATGCCTGTCAATAGGCGTTTTATTAAGACTTTTTGAAGCTCCGCTTGCCGCATAGCTTCCCCCTGGGGGGGAAGGTAACGCGCAGAAACAAAAAAGGAACCGGCGAACCGGTTCCTTTTTTATGTTGGGAAAGAAATTACTTGATCTGGTCGTGGCTATTGACAGTGATGGAAGTCTCGGGCATAGCATCGGTAGCATTGCTGACCTTGATGGAGCCGTCGAACATACCGGCAACGAGAGCCTTGTAGTCATCCTTGCTGAAGCCATCGCCGAACTGGGTGGTCTCCATGGGGATCTGGACATAGTTGACGGTGGGATCATCGCCGGACACCAGGCCCAGGTTCTCCAGCTTGCCGCCGAAGTCCTTGTCGAACTTGCCGTCCACAACAGCCTTCAGCAGGGTGTTGACGGTGGCAGCCAGGCCCTTCATAGCGGAGGTGACGGTCATATCCTTGCCGTAAGCGTCGATGATGGCAGCCTGGTCAACGTCAACACCGATGACCTTGGCGCCGGTGACCTTGGCAGCTGCCTCAGCAGCGGAAGTGTAGATGCCGCCGCCGCAAGCGAAGACGACCTCAACACCCAGGGTCTGATACCAGGTGTCCATCACGCCGGTGATGTCGGCATCGCCAAAGAACTGGCCGCCGTAGACATACTCGACAGTGACTTCCTCAGCGATGTCCATGTCAACAGCAGCAGCGTTGGCGCCCTGGACGAAGCCGAAGCCATAACGGATAACAGCGGGAACAGCCATGCCGCCCAGGAAGCCCAGGTGCTTGTAGCCCAGCTTCACAGCAGCGTAACCGGCCATGTAGCCAGCCAGCTCTTCCTGGTAAACAGCGCAGTAGACATTGCTGCCCTGGTGGGGCTTGTTGTTCTCATCGATCAGAGTGGTGCGGTTGCCGTTCTCATCGTGGTTGTAGAAGGCATCCTCCAGGTCCCACTCGGAGACGTCCAGAGCGATGAACTTCACGGACTCGTACTCGTCCTGAACACCGGCGATGGTGCCGGCGAAGGCGTAGCCGGGCATGACGATGACATTGTAACCGTCAGCGACAGCGGCGTCCACCATGGCGATACGGGCATCGGTGGAGTTGGACTCGGGCTTGAAGTACTTGTAGGTCAGGCTGTTGGTCTCACAGAAAGCCTTGACTGCCTCGTAGGTGGTCTGGTTGAAGGACTGGTCGGTGATATCGCCGTAGTCAGTGATCATGGCGACCTTGTACTTGCTGGTCTGGGTGTTGGTGTTGCCGGAAGGCTTGGTGGAGCCGGTGCCTTCACCATCGGAAGGGGTACAGCCGGCGAACAGGCAAGCGACCATAACGACCGCAAGCAGCAGCGCGAGAAGCTTCTTCATAATTCTTTTCCTCCAAAGAGTTATTTTTTCGATCGGTTTTCCCGATTCCCCCATATTATCACATATGAAATTCAAAAAATCAACCGATATTCAAAAGATTCTAAGATTTTTTACAACAATTTCAGAAATAATTCACCGCCGGCGGATATTTGCCCGCCTCAGGCCATATGTTCAGCGGCGGAAAAGCTGTAGGGCAGCAGCTGGCTCAGCTTTACCTGCTCATAGCTCCCGTCGTCGATCATGTAAATAACGAAATCGTCCGTGCAGAATTCCCGCATCACCTGGCGGCATACACCGCAGGGAGGGAATTTTCCGGTGATCACGCCGTCCTTGCCGCCGCAGACGGCGATGGCGGTAAAATCCCGGTGACCGTCGTACACGGCCTTGAAGAAGGCTGTGCGCTCGGCGCAGTTGGTAGGACCATAAGCAGCGTTTTCGATGTTGCAGCCCTGGTACACGGTACCGTCGGCGCACAGCAGCGCCGCGCCCACCTTGTAGCCGGAATAGGGCACATAGGCGTGCTGCATGGCCTCCTTGGCCAGTTCACAAAGCTTTTCAGGGGTCATAGTTACACCTCCGGAAATGTGTTACGGGTCTCATATTTGATCATCAAATGACTTGCAGCGCTGAGCAGCAGCGGCGTACTGCGCCGCATAGCTTCCCCCTCGGGGGAAGCTGTCACAAAAAGTGGCTCTTTCAAACCGCTTTTTGTGACTGATGAGGGGGCAAAACGCTTCGGTCTTATACATGCTATTTCTATAGATATTTCCCCTCATCCGCCTCGCATTCGCTCGGCACCTTCCCCCAAAGGGGAAGGTAAGGGCGCTCCCGCGCCAGCGCAATGCCTCAAAAAGCACGAATTTATCTCAAAATTTCCTTTGCGAAGCTCTTGCCGGGGGTATCCAGCGGGACATTCAGCAGCTCCGCCACGGTAGCGGCGATATCCGCAAAGCTCTCCCGGGTACCCAGATTTACAGACTTGATGCCCTTGCCCAGCACCATCAGCGGCACATACTCGCGGGTATGGTCAGTGGTGGCCGTATAGGCAGGATCGCAGCCGTGGTCAGCGGTGATCATCACCACATCCTCATCGGTCAGCTGTTCCATCAGCCGGGGCAGCCAGGCATCGAATTCATTCAGCGCCCGGGCGTAGCCGTCGATGTCACGGCGGTGGCCGTACTGCATATCAAAGTCCACCAGATTCACGAAGCACAGGCCCTTGAAATCCTGCGCGGCGTAGCGCATGGTATGGGCCATGCCGTCGGCATTGGACTTGTTGTAGACATGCTCCGTCAGACCCTGGCCGGCGAAGATATCGTGGATCTTGCCCACGCCGATGCTGGCAAGGCCTGCCGCCTTCACCGCCTCAGGCAGGGTCTGCTTCGGCGGCTCCAGGGAAAAATCGTGACGGTTGGCGGTGCGCTTAAAGCTGCCGGGCTGACCCACAAAGGGCCGGGCGATGACACGGCCCACGCCGTGCTTACCCTGCAGAATTTTCCGGGCAATGCGGCAGTATTCATACAGCTGCTCCGGGGGAACGATGTCCTCGTGGGCAGCGATCTGGAACACGGAGTCGGCAGAGGTATACACGATCAGATCCCCGGTGCGCATATGCTCCTGGCCGTACTTCTCAATAACAGCGGTGCCGCTCCAGGGAGCGTTGGCCAGCACACCCCGGCCGGTAGCGGCACGGAAAGGTGCCAACACCTCCTCCGGGAAGCCCTGGGGATAGGTAGGCAGCGGATCCGGAGATACGATACCGGCGATCTCCCAGTGGCCGATGGTGGTATCCTTACCCATGGAAGCCTCCGTCAGCCGGGCAACGGCGCCGGAAGGGGCAGCCTTGGGAAGGCAGGTCACACCGTCGATGCTGCCAAGACCGGCAGCGATCATATTGGGAATGTGAAGCTCCTTTGAGGACGCGCAAGCGGCCAGGGTATTCACATTCACATCACCGAAGGCCTCACTGTCCGGCATCTGTCCGATGCCAAAAGAGTCCAATACAATTAAAAAGATACGTTTCATAAAGCATCCTGCCTTTCAGGAATTAAAAACAAAGTGGTGTTTAAACGGTTGCGCAGCGCGGCTTCCATTTCAGGAGTATGGTGTACCCAAAGCAAGCTTCCTAACATATGGTGCAGCAAATAGGCCTGTGCAGCCGCATATGGACCTTTCAGAGTAACTGACATATCCTGCGACAATTTTACGGTCCGCGATGAATTGAGCAACCTCCTGCCCTTTTCGTTCAGCTCATCCGCCGTACATCCGGACAGCACGAGAAACATCTCTGTACGGCGACCATTGAAATCGCGATTCTTGTTCTGCATGGCGCTGCTGACCCCTACGGTCTTAACCTCACTGAGGGGTATTCTGCGAAGCACAACAGGACCCAAGCATACACGAATCTCGTCACGATCAATCTCCACATCTTGCAGTGCAACAATTCCAAAGGAAGCGAACCAAATAACCACACCAAACCAAGCAGCAAAAAAACCTACGCACAGAACCATGGCCCATGGCGGTGTACCCTCAAAGGAAAGATCCAACAGATTGTTGCCTGCTACCAGCAGCATCATAACCGCACCACCGGCAAATGCGAGATAGTTTTCTTTTTCAGCAAGTCTCGGGAGCCTCTGCATCTGATACCTCCTCTCATGGTTGCTCCGGCGCGGAAGCGCCTAAGCCTTCTCCTTGAGGAGAAGGTGGCCCGCCGTCAGGCGGGTCGGATGTGGTGGTCTGCGCAGCAGCTCTTCAGTGCCATAACGGGTGCTTCGCACCCTACACCACATCAGTCACCTTCGGTGACAGCTTCTCGTTCCCGGAGAAGCCTTTTACTTATTCTCCATGGCAACAGCCACATCCAGAGCTACCTTCATCATCTGGGTGAAGGCGGTCTGGCGCTCTTCGGCAGTGGTCTCCACGCCCTTGAGAACATGGTCGGAAATGGTGCAGATGCACAGGCCACGCTTGCCGTAGCGGGCAGCGTTCATATACAGGGCGGCAGCCTCCATCTCCAGGGCCATGACACCCATCTTCTTCAGGCCATAGACGCTGTCCAGACCCGCGGGCACATCCACATGGTCACCGTAGAACACATCAGAGGAATTCACATTGCCCACATGGTAGGTAGCGCCGTTATTCTCGCAGGCCTTGACCGCCTCACTCAGCAGCTCATAGGAAGCGATGGGGGCAAAGGTGCCGGGCAGATGGAACTGGGAAGCCCAATTGGAGTCGGTGCAGGCACCCTGGGCAATGACGATGTCATACAGGTTGATATGATCCTGGATAGAGCCGGCGGAGCCTACACGGATGATATTCTCCACGCCGAAGAAATTGAACAGCTCGTGGGAGTAGATGCCGATGGCGGGCATACCCATGCCGGAAGCCATTACGGACACCTTCACGCCCTTGTAGTAGCCGGTGTAGCCGTGAACACCACGGACATTATTCACCAGCACGGGATTCTCCAGGAAATTTTCGGCAATGAACTTGCTGCGCAGAGGATCGCCGGGCATCAGAACGGTCTTGCCGAAGCCGATCTCATTCTGGACATTGATATGGGGAGTAACAGCAAAGTTGGACATAGTATTGGCTCCTTTCAAAATACAGTCAAAAATACAATGATCAATTACAAGTTACAAATTACAAATTATTTTGTGGGTAGTGCTTGCAAATAGCAGTCAGGATCTTCAAAATCTCCACCAGATCGCCGTGCAAGCTGGTAAACTCCTGATCCGAGATATACTTTGTTTCATGCAGCAGCTGCAGCCAGTACTGGGTCTCATTGGCTTCTTTCAATGCGATCTTCATTTTCGACACAAAATCAGCGGTGCTTTGCGCTCTTTGGGCTTCAGCAATGTTCGCGCCAATGCTCGTTCCGCTTTTGTATATCTGCTTTGACATAACATGCTCTTTTTCTGTGTCGTCAAGTATTTTTGAAGATTTACAATTCTAACCGAAAACGCAAAGCTTTTCTGCAGGACGATATTCTCTTTCACGAACTCAGCCCCCGCAATTTGTAATTTATCATTTGTAATTATGAATTAATAGGTGCCGTCGTTTTCCAGGCCCTTGGCGATCTTGACCACACGGGAAGTGCCCAGGCGGTCAGCGCCCAGCTGGATGAACTTCTCAGCGTCGGCCAGGCTGGAGATGCCGCCGGCAGCCTTGATCTTCACATTGGGGCCGATGTGCTTGGCAAACAGCTCCACATCGGCGAAGGTAGCGCCGGCAGTGGAGAAGCCGGTGGAGGTCTTGATATAGTCCGCCTTGGCATCGGTGACGCACTTGCACAGGGCGATCTTCTCCTCGTCGGTGAGCAGGCAGGTCTCGATGATGACCTTCAGAATCTTATCGCCGCAGGCAGCCTTAATGGCGGCGATCTCAGCGGTCAGATCCTCCCAGCGGTGTTCCTTGGCCCAGCCGATGTTGATGACCATATCCACCTCGTCAGCGCCGTTGGCTACGGCATCGGAGGCCATAAAGCACTTGGAGGCGGTGGTGGCATAGCCGTTGGGGAAGCCGATGACAGTGCAGATGGCCAATTTTTCGCCCACATACTCCTTGGCCTGCTTCACGAAGGAAGCGGGGATGCAGACGGAAGCGGTCTTGTACTTCATGCCGTCGTCACAGATGGCACGGATCTGCTCCCAGGTGGAAGTCTGGGCCAGCAGGGTGTGGTCGCACTTGGCGAGGATCGCGGAAAGTTCCATAATATATTACTCCTTTTCGGTTTGTTGTTTACTTTTGTCCGTGAAGACGGATCTTCTTATGCTCTTTGATACCATTGATGTAGCACCGGTGGCACATGGCGATATAGCTGTCGTTGCCGCCCAGCACCACCTGGGCACCCTCGGTGACGATATAGCCTTCGCTGTCGATACGGGCATTGACCGTAGCCTTGGCAGCGCAATCGCAGATGGTCTTGATCTCCTGGATCGCATCAGCGATCTCCATCAGCCGGCGGCTGCCAGGGAACAGCTTGGTCTGGAAGTCCGTGCGCAGGCCGAAGCACATCACGGGGATATCAAATTCATTGACGATGGCGTGGAGCTGGTCGATCTGCTCCGGGGTCATGAACTGGCATTCGTCCACGATCACCGCGTCGCATTCCTTGCCCTGGGTACGGCAGAAGCGCTGGTATACATCCTCCTCCGGGGTGACGATCTCCACCCTGGCTTCCAGGCCGATGCGGCTTCGCAGGATGTCCTGCCCGTCCCGGGTGTCGGCGCTGGGCTTGATGAGCCACACCTTCATATCGTTCTCTTCGTAGTTGTACTTGGTGATCAGCGCCTGGGCGGTCTTGCTGGAGCCCATAGCACCGTACTTAAAATATAGCTTTGCCATATCTCTACCTCCATTTCCGGTCTTTTATTGTACCAAAAATCAGCCTGTTATGCAACAATTTTTTCAGCAGTTTTACCAACCGGTTCTTTTACCGGGAATTTTCCGTTTTCTCGTTGCACAGCGGTGTATTTTGTGGTACAATGGGCAAAAATGTTTTTAAGGTGATGATATGCTTCCAAAATATCTTTTGATCTTTTTTGTCTCCATGGTACCTCTGGTGGAGCTGCGGCTGGCAGTTCCCATGGCAGTGGGCATGGGACTTGACTATTTCACATCCCTGATCGTCTGCGTCATCGGCAATATGCTCCCGGTACCGATTATTTACTTCTTCGCCCGGAAGTTGCTGATTTGGGGCAAGGACAAAAAATACATCGGCAAGATCTTTACCTTCTTCCTGGAAAAGGGAGAACGGGCAGGTCAGAAGCTGACAAAAGCCGCGGGAAGAGGTGGCCTGTTTGTGGCGCTGATGCTGTTTGTGGGCATTCCCCTGCCCGGCACCGGCGCATGGACCGGCACATTGGGCGCAAGCTTTCTGAATATGGGCATCAAATCCACCGCCCTGGCCGTATCTCTGGGCGTGGTCATCGCCGGCATTCTCATGGCCCTGGCCAGCACCGGCGTATTCAACATTATCGGATGGTAAAACAGGAGGTCATTACTATGGAAAACTGTCTTTTCTGCAAGATCGCCGCGGGTCAGATCCCCAGCACCAAGGTCTATGAGGACGAGCTGATCCTGGCATTCCGGGACATCGCCCCCATGGCACCCACCCACATCCTGGTGATCCCCAGAGAGCATATCCCCTCTGTGGACGGCATCACCCCGGACAACAGCGCCATCGTCGCCCGCATTTTCGAGACGATCCCCGTGATCGCCGCCCGGGAAAAGCTCACCGGCGGCTACCGTGTGGTCAGCAACTGCGGCCCCGACGCCGGCCAGACCGTGCCCCACCTGCACTTCCATATCCTCGGCGGACAGGAACTGTCCGGTCAAATGGCATAACAAAAAGGCTCCCACCTGGGAGCCTTTTCTTTTTAGTTCATCGTCCCTTCGGCTCTGCGGAACAGCTCGCCGATGCGGCTGCGCAGGGCGATTCCCTCGGGGGTATCGGCCGTGCCTTCGGTATCGATCCACCGGGCAGAGGCCTCCTGGGCCTGCTTCAGCGTCTGCAGATCCATGCTTAAGTTTGCCACCCGGAAAGCCGGCAGACCCGACTGACGGGAGCCGAAGAAATCGCCGGGACCCCGAAGCTTCAGATCCTCTTCCGCGATCTTAAAGCCGTCGGTGGTCTTGCACAGAGCCTTCAGACGCTGCAGGGTCTCGGTATTTTTATTGTGGGAAGTGAGGATGCAGTAGCTCTTGCTGCCGCCGCGGCCCACACGACCCCGGAGCTGGTGCAGCTGAGAAAGACCGAACCGGTCCGCGTCCTCCACCACCATCAGTGTGGCATTGGGCACATCCACGCCCACCTCGATCACCGTGGTGGCCACCAGCACATCCGCCTCGCCCCGGGCGAAAGAGGACATCACCGCTTCCTTCTCCGCACCCTTCATCTGCCCGTGGAGCAATGCTACCCGCAGATCCGGGAACACCGTCTGCTGCAGGGTCTGCGCCCAAACCTGGGCGGATTTGATGCCCAGATCTTCATTTTCCTCCACCGCAGGACATACCACGAAGCACTGGTGTCCCTCAGCCACCTGCTTGCGGATGAAGGCATTGATCCGGGGGCGGTAGCTTTCCCCTACCAGGAAGGTGTCCACCGGTTCTCTGCCGGGGGGCATCTCATTAATAATGGACACCTCCAGATCGCCGTACATCAGCAGCGCCAGCGTCCGGGGAATGGGAGTCGCGGACATGACCAGCAAGTGGGGATCTTCTCCCTTGGCTGCCAGCTTTGACCGCTGCGCCACACCGAACCGGTGCTGCTCGTCGGCAATGACCAGACCCAGAGACTTAAATTCCGTAGCATCGGAAAGCAGCGCATGGGTACCCACCGCCAGGGAGACCTCCCCCGATGCCAGAGCGCCCCGGAGCAGCTGCTTCTGCTTGGGGGTCATGGAGCCGGTGAGCAAGCCCACAGAAATACCCAAAGGCGCAAAAAGCTTGCTCAGGGAATGGTAATGCTGCTCCGCCAGGATCTCCGTGGGCGCCATCAGCGCCACCTGTGCGCCGTTTTGAATGGCACAGTAGGCCGCCGCCGCGGCCACCATGGTCTTGCCGCTGCCCACATCACCCTGGACCAGCCGGTTCATGGGGCTGCCGGAACCCAGATCCTTCACCACCTCATCGATGGCATGCTGCTGCGCCCCGGTGAGCCGGAAGGGCAGCTGACGGTAGAAGGGAGTCATGTCCAGGTTTACATAACTTCTCGTCTTCTTCTCCGCCCGGGCCGCCCGCATCAGGGAAAGGCCTGCGGAAAATACGAAGAATTCCTCGAAGATCATCCGTTTTTTCGCCATTTCCGCTTCCGCCATGGTCTGCGGCTCATGGATAGCGTAGTATGCCCGGTCAGCGCTGAGGATCCCATAGTCCCGGCGCACCGCTTCCGGCAGGATCTCCGCCGGGGGATCGCACACCGCCAGCGCCTGGCGCACCGCCTTGAGCATAGCGGCGTTGGAAAGTCCCGCCGTCAGCGGATATACAGGCAGGATCCGGCGGGTGGTCACAGGAGGGCTGTCCGGCGACTCAAAGACGGGATTGGTCATGTTGTAGCCGATGAAATCTCCCGATACCGCGCCGTAGAAGATGTACTCCTGGCCGTAGCGCAGCTGCTCCACGGCATATTTATTATTGAAGAAGGTCAACTCCAGCCGGGCAGTGTGATCTGCCACCCGGACTTTGGTGATGTCCAGACCCTTGCGGATGTGGCTGGTGCGGGGGGTGTTCATGACCATGGCCTTGAAGCAGGCAGGCACATCCACCTGGAGCTTGTCGATGGTGGTCAGCTTCGACCGGTCCTCATAGCCCCGGGGGAAATGGCAGATCAGATCCTGCAAAGTGAAGATATTCAGTTGGGCGAATTGCTTCGCCTTGCTGGGCCCCACACCCTTTAATATGGTCACGGGATCGGTCAGCCTTGCCATAATGTACACCTTGCTTTCCTTCGGTATTTTAAATATGTCGCCCTCGGGGCGTTCCCCTCATCCGCCCCAGTGTGCGCACTGGGGCACCTTCCCCCGAGGGGGAAGGCATTGGGCCGCTTCGTTAAGCACAGTCACGGAAACAGATCCGCCTGCGTGACAGCGAGAAATTTTTTCGTGAATGAAGCAACGGAGGCCGCCGACATACTATGGTATTTCAAGGTCTTCGTTGCGCGCAGTCACGGAAAAAGATCCGCCTGCGTGACAGCGAGAGATTTTTTCGCAGAGGAAGTAAGTAAGACCGATGACATACTATGGTATTTCGAGGTCTTAATTACGCACCTATGCGGAAAAAGATCCGCTGTCACAAAATGAAAAAACTCCCTCCAAGCCTAGCTCGGAAGGAGATATTTTCAGAGAAATCAAGCCAGCTTGTTCAGCTTCAGGGTCATGCTGCTCTTCTTCCGGGCAGCGTTGTTCTTGTGCAGAAGACCCTTGATCACAGCCTGGTCGACAGACTTGACAGCAACCTTGTAGGCAGCCTCGGCAGCAGCATGGTCGCCGGACTCCAGAGCAGCGTCGAACTTCTTCAGGTTCGTCTTCAGCTCGGACTTGTCAGCCTTGTTCTTCTCATAAGCGATCTTGGTACGGATGACATCCTTCTTAGAGGACTTAATGTTGGGCATCTTTGTTACACCTCCTACTCTCAAAAGGTTTTCATACAGATATGCATTATAGCGCTTTCCTGTGATAAAATCAACCCCTTTTTATAAATTTTTTTGCGGTTTTTCCGCAAAGAAGAAAGCGTCCCTCCCCAGGCAGCAGGCGCGGTCATGTCAAGTATTTTTTTACATGGTCATTTTGCCGGGTCTGTCAAAAACACAAGGGCAGAAAAAGTGCATAGTTTGTCGAAATCTATCGAATAAAATTATGTAAACCAAAATGAATAACACCAATACATACCGCTGAATTCCAGCCTGTGGAAAACTCTGTGGATAGTGTGGAAAACTTTTGGCTTACCCACAGTTCACCCCCCCTTTTTCCCATTCTTCTCCCACCAAAAATCCGCCAAAAAATGCATACAGGCGTACGACATAATTCTGCGGTAACCGTGTTACGGAAACGAACATCGGAAATTATTTCCTGTAGTTTTCCCCCGAAAATGTTCTGTTTTTTGAAAAGATACACGAATGCACCCGGGTGTGTCCCCTGTGTGGGGTGAAAATTTTTGTGAAAAACAAACAAAGCCACGAAAGGTATCATCTGCCGCCGAATGGAAATACTGGTATCACAAAAATTCTCCCCAGGAGGACTGTATGCAGGGAAAAGTTGAGATCTGCGGTGTCAACACCGCCCGTTTGAAAACTCTGACCCAGGCACAAATGGACGCACTGCTGCTTCGGGCCAAAGCCGGCGACGAGGATGCCCGGCAGGCACTGATCGAGGGAAATCTGCGGCTGGTGCTTTCCGTGATCCAGCGCTTCGACAAGCGGGGTGAAAGCCCCGACGATCTTTTTCAGGTGGGGTGCATCGGGCTGATCAAGGCCATCGCCAATTTTGATCCTACCAAAAATGTCCGCTTCTCCACCTACGGTGTGCCTATGATCGCCGGAGAGGTTCGGCGGTATCTGCGGGACAACAGCGCCATCCGGGTGTCCCGTTCCATTCGGGATGTGGCCTACCGAGTGCTGCAATGCAAGGAGGCGCAGACCGCCAGCCTCGGCCGGGAGCCTACGCTGGAGGAGATCGCGAAAGAGCTGGAGCTTTCCCAGGAGGAGGTCTCCGAGGCTCTGGACGCGGTCTGCGCGCCCCTGAGTCTGTACGATCCGGTATTTTCCGACGGCTCCGATCCTCTGACGGTGATGGACCAGGTGCGTGACCACAAAAATACGGAAAACAGCTGGATGGAGCATATCACGCTGCACAACGCCTTCCACGCTCTGGGCCCCAGAGAAAAGCAGATCCTTTCCCTGCGGTTTTACGACGGCAAGACCCAGATGGAGGTGGCGCAGCTGGTGGGGATCTCCCAGGCCCAGGTATCCCGGCTGGAGAAGGGCGCCATCAGCGCCATGCGCAAAAGCGTCAGTGTGTCCTAGCGCCCGATCCCGGCAAATGCGACAAACATTTGCCGGGATTTTCTATGGAATATTTGTGAAAAAAATTGGAAAAAATACTTGCAAATCCAAATCATATCGGGTATAATGTTTCGGCATGGGCAAAAACCCATGACATTATAACGCCACACACCCGGGGACCGGCCGCCCCCGTGTCCGAAAGGACGGGCCGTCGGGATGATCGGGGTGGAGGAAAAACAAAAGGAGAAAATCAAAAATGGCTGTCGTATCTATGAAGCAACTGCTGGAGGCCGGTGTTCACTTCGGTCACCAGACCCGCCGCTGGAACCCCAAAATGGCTACCTACATCTACACCGAGCGTAACGGTATCTACATCATCGACCTGCAGAAGACCGTTAAGAAGCTGGAGGAAGCCTACAACTTCGTTCGTGAGACTTCCGCCAATGGCGGCAACATCCTGTTCGTCGGCACCAAGAAGCAGGCCCAGGATGCCATCAAGGAAGAGGCTGCCCGTTGCGGCGGTTACTATGTCAACGCCCGTTGGCTGGGCGGCATGCTGACCAACTTCCGCACCATGCGTACCCGTATCGACCGTCTGGCTCAGCTGCGCAAGATGGAAGCTGACGGCACCTTCGCTATGCTGCCCAAGAAGGAAGTCATCAAGCACCAGGGCGAGATCGAGAAGCTGGAGAAGTACCTGGGCGGCGTTAAGGAAATGAAGAAGATCCCCGCTGCTCTGTTCATCGTTGACCCCCGCAAGGAGCGCAACGCTATCGCTGAGGCTCACAAGCTGAACATTCCCATCGTGGCCATCGTAGACACCAACTGCGATCCCGACGAGATCGATTATGTCATCCCCGGCAACGATGACGCTATCCGCGCCATCCGCCTGATCGCTGCCACCATGGCCAACGCTGCCATCGAGGGCCGTCAGGGTGAGGACGCTGTGGCCGAGACCGCTGAGGTCGAAGCTCCCGCAGCTGAGTAATCAAAGATCAACACGATTTTAGGAGGATACCAAAATGGCTTTTACCGCTCTGGATGTTAAGAAGCTCCGTGAAATGACCAACGTCGGCATGATGGACTGCAAGGCCGCTCTGGCTGCCACCGACGGTGATATGGACAAGGCTGTTGACTGGCTGCGTGAGAAGGGCCTGGCCAAGGCTGCCAAGAAGGCTGGCCGTGTTGCCGCTGAAGGTGTTGCTTACGCTACTGTCGTGGGCGGCGTGGGTGTCGTGATCGAGGTCAACTCCGAGACCGACTTCGCTGCCAAGACCGACGCTTTCCTGGACCTGGTGAAGAACCTGGCCGTGGTCGTCGCTGAGCAGAACCCCGTTGATGTGGAAGCTCTGAAGGCTTGCACCTACCCCAACTCCAACCTGACCGTCACTGAGATCCTGCAGGAGAAGGTCATGTCCATCGGCGAGAACATGCAGATCCGCCGCTTCACCCGCTATGCCGACAACACCAATGTGGCTTATGTTCACGCCGGCGGCACCCACGGTGTTCTGGTCAACCTGGCCGTGGAAGGCGACATCGATGTCACCGAAGTGGGCAAGAACGTGGCTATGCAGATCGCTGCTATGGGCGCTAAGTACTGGGACAAGGCTCAGGTCCCCCAGGCTGAGGTAGACAAGGAGCTGGCCGTGCAGGTGGCTCTGATGGACAACGATCCCAAGATGGCTTCCAAGCCCGCTCAGGTCAAGGAAAAGATCGCTCAGGGCAAGATGGCTGCCTTCTACAAGGAGATCTGCCTGCTGCAGCAGGAGTTCGTCCGCGGCGACCTGTTCAAGGGCGACGTGGCCGGCTACATTGCCGACGCCGGCAAGAAGCTGGGTGGCAAGATCACCTTCATCGACGCTGTTCACTACATCAAGGGTGAGGGCATCGAGAAGAAGGAAGAGAACTTCGCTGACGAAGTGGCCGCTCAGATCGCTGGCGCTCACAAGTAATTGCTTCTGCCAAAAAAGATTTGCTCCCCAACCGGTTTCGGTTGGGGAGTTTCCTTATATAAAGAGATCGCGCGGCATAAGCCGCGCGATCTTAGCTTTTCTTGACGAATTTTTCCCGGCACTTTGGGCAGGTGATGGCGATTTTTCCCTTCCCCTTGGGTACACGCACCGGCTGGCGGCAACGGGGACAGGTGAAATACCGATGCTCCCGATCTTTGACCCGGTCCAGCAGCAGCAGAAATTTGCGATTTTCCTGGTAGCGCTTGTAGGTATTGCGGGAGAAGGTGCGGATCATCGCCCAGATCAGCAGAATATAGGAGATCGTCACCAGCGCCAGCCGGGCGAAAGACACCGCAGGCAGGAACATGGCAATCACGCAGGCACCAACGCCCACGCCCAAAATCCAGGTATTCAGCTTGTCTGTGCCGTAGCGGCCTTCCATAAAGCGCCGGAAGCCGGTACGGAGCTTAGCTCCCAGCTGCCGGAGCCATGATCCAAAGCTGCTCATCAAATTCCACCTTGTAAAGAAGTTTGCTATTATTATATTGCAAATCGCGGGGTTTTCAACAATTCATGACCATTGTTTACGGATTGTTTAAGATTATCCGTTGACCGCATCCACGAACTTCAGGAAGGCTTCAGCGCCCTGCGCATCGTTTTTGAACACGCCGGCATCCTCCAGCACCGCGGCAAAGACCTTGCCGGTCTCGGCCAGGATGATGTCCATGGCATTGTCCTTGGTAAAGGTATATTGCTGCTTCAGGCCATCCACCCAATCGGCATGCTTGGAAAGGCCTTCGTCAGCACGGATATCACTGCCCGCCACGATGGCATCGGCAAGATCCGTCAGCTCCTTCTTCAGCCGGCTGGGCAGCACCGCGAGGCCCATGACCTCGATGAGGCCGATGTTTTCCTTCTTGATGTGGTGCTTATCAGCGTGGGGGTGGAACACGCCCAGAGGATGCTCAGGCGTGGTGATATTGCACCGCAGCACCAGATCCAGCTCGTAATTTTCCCCTCTGCGGCGGGCAATGGGGGTAATGGTATTGTGAGGCTCACCGTCGGAGAAAGCGACCACGCCGACACGCTCATCGGAATAGCCACGCCAGCAGCCCAGGATCTTATCTGCCAGGTCCGCGATCCGCACAGGATCGGTGCCGTTCAGACGGATGACGCTCATAGGCCACTTGACGATACCGGCGGTGATATCCTCGAAGCCGGCGAAGGTGACGGTCTTTTCCACAGGTGCCGTCTCCATGGCGAAGGTATAGTGGCCGCCCTGGAAATGCTCATGGCTGAGGATGGAGCCGCCCACGATGGGAAGATCCGCATTGGAGCCTACGAAATAATGGGGAAATTCCGTGACGAAGCTCAGGAGCTTTTCGAAGGCCGCACGGTCGATCTTCATGGGGATATGCTGAGAATTGAACACGATGCAGTGCTCATTATAATATACATAAGGAGAATACTGCAGGCACCACTTTTCGCCGCACACGGTGATGGGGATGATCCGGTGGTTTTCCCGGGCAGGATGGTTCATCCGGCCGGCATAGCCTTCATTTTCCGCGCACAGCTGGCACTTGGGATAGCTGGACTGGGGCGCATTCTTGGCGGCGGCAATGGCCTTGGGATCCTTTTCCGGCTTGGAAAGGTTGATGGTGATGTCCATCTGGCCATATTCGCTCTGATACTTCCAGCGCATATCCCTGGCGATGCGGTAGCGGCGGATATAATCCGTGTCGCAGCTGAGCTTATAGTACCAATCGGTAGCAGCTACGGGATCGGCAGCGTACTTCTCCCGGAAGGTGCGGATCACCTCTCTGGGCATGGGGGTCAGCGCGCCCATGATCCGGGTGTCATACAGATCCCGGGCAGTGATATTATCCTCACACAGGCCCTTGGCGCAGGCATGATCCAGCATACCTGCCAGGATCTCCTCCAGATCCTCCGTCAGCAGCTCCTGGGAAGGGGTATATTCGCTTTCGCCCATGAGATCCAGCAGCCGGTTGGTCAGAACCATATGGTCGCAGGGTTCTGCCAGCCCACAGTTCATGGCATAGCAAACAAGGGAATCGATGTAGGTGTTGATGTTCATATCATTTCCCCCATTATTCTGCTTCTACGCCGCCTTCGGGGCGGATGCTGAGCACATGGCAGGCGCCTTCACCCAGCACCGCGTCGATGCCGGCACGGAAAGACTCCAGAATATCAAAGGGAACGAAAGCCTGGACGGTGCCGGCGAAGCCGCCGCCGTGGACACGGTAGGCACCCTTGCCCTGCAGGTACTTATCGCACAGCGCCAGGGACAGTGCCACATCCTGATGCTCCCGGTAACCTGCGGGGACCACATTCTGCAGGTACATCCAGGAAGAACGGCCGCTTTCCTTTACCAGCTCCAGGAAGGTAGCGAAATCGCCGCTGCGCAGCGCTGCTACCTGGCGGGGAACTCTGGCATTGTCCGCATAGAAGTGCATAGCACGCAGCACGGCACGGTCGCCGCACTCCGCCCGCAGCGCGGGGATAGCGGCATAGAAGTCCGCCTCGTGGATCTGGGTCAGCACCTCCTTGCCGAAATGCTGGCAGATCAGCTTCAGCTCGGTGGTGATAGCGGCATACTCATCGGTCAGATCCGCGTGGCTGGCACGGGAATCGATGATGCACAGGGCATGGCCGCAGGAAGCGAAGTCAAACTCCACGGATTCGATCACCGGGTTTTCCTTATCGAAGAAGTCGATGGTCACCAGGCCGCCCACTGCGGAAGCCGTCTGGTCCATCAGACCGCAGGGCTTGCCGAAGTAGACATTCTCCGCGTACTGGCCGATCATGGCGATCTCCGGCTGGGAGACTCTGGCGTCGAAGAACAGGTGATTGATGATGGTGCCGATGAGCACCTCATATGCAGCGGAGGAGGAAAGACCGGAGCCGGGCAGAACGGTGGATTCGCAGTAAGCATCAAAACCCTGCACATGGCAGCCCAGCTGGCTGAAACGGGCAGCCACACCCCGGATCAGCGCCATAGTGGTGTTGATCTCATCGGCCTTGGGGATCAGATCGGAAAGATCCACCTGGCACAGAGGATAGCCGGCAGACAGGATCCGTACCGTATTGGTACCGTTGACCCGCACCGCGGCTCTGGTATCCAGATTCACGGCAGCCGCCAGGACACGGCCGCGCTGGTGATCCGTATGGTTGCCGCCGATCTCCGTACGGCCGGGGGCAGAGAAATAGCGCTCCGGCATGGTGCCGAAGGCAGCGGAAAAGCCCCGATCCAGGGCTTCTCTTTCGGAAGCATTCAAATGCAGCTTGGTTGCAGACATGGCAATTCATCCTCCTATGTATATTGCGGCGCATATGACCGCACTCGTCCATTTTTACCCTATCATTATACACCCTGCGGCACAAAAAGCAAAGGGCAAATCTTGCGAAAATCTGGTCATTATGCTACTATTTCAGTAACAAAGTACAAGGAGGCCTCTGTATGCCCAGGCTGCTGATCACCGGTTTTGACAGTTTTGGAGAAAATACCATCAATCCCTCCTGGGAAGCGGTGCGGCTGCTGCCGGAGATCTGCCACGGCTATCAGCTGCGCCGGCTGCAGCTGCCCACGATCTTCGGCAAGGCCGCCCAGGCCGTCCCGGCAGCGGCGGAGGAATTTTGCCCGGATGTGATATTGTGCGTCGGCCTTGCCGTGGGCCGGGATGCTGTGACTCCGGAGAGGATCGCCGTGAACATCCGGGATGCCCGGATCCCGGACAACGAAGGGTATCAGCCCGAAGGTGAGCCGGTCGTCCCGGACGGGCCCGCCGCCATCTTCGCCACCGTCCCCGTGAAGGAAATGGCCGCCGCCATCCGGGCCGAGGGGATCCCTGCCGCGGTATCCAACACCGCCGGCACTTTCGTCTGCAACGATACCCTCTATGCCCTGCTGCACTACTATGCCGGAAGCGACACCCGGGTGGGCTTCATCCATGTCCCCGCCCTCCCCTGCCCCGGAAAGCCCGGCCTGCCTCTGGAAGCTTCTGTCCGGGCGCTGGCGGCAGCAATTTCCGCGCTGTAAGTCCGGGAAAACGCAATTTTGGAGCAGAAAACAGCTGGTATTGCTGCTATATTATAAGTAAGGATGCGAGGTGAAGCGCCATGTTTGAGGTCCTGAAGTACATCCATGAGAATATCGGATCCGATCTGGAGCTGGCAGATGTGGCGAAGCACTTCGGCTATTCCAAATGGTACTTCTGCTCCAAGTTTCGGGAGTACACGAAAAAATCCTTTGTAAAGTATGTCCGCCACTACCGTCTGCAGCTGGCAGCGCTGGACATCATTTCCGGGCAGAAGATCACCCAGGTGGCCATGAACTACGGCTACGATACCCTGGGCGGCTTCAACAAGGCTTTCCTTGCCGAATTCGGCTGCCTGCCCCGGGAATATAAAAAGCATGCCAAGGAAACGCAGATCTACTATGAAAGGAGAAAGCTTTCTATGTACGCTCTGACCGACCGCTGCGCGTTTCTGCGCGATCTGGTGACCGGCACCAATGACTATGAGGATCAGTACTGCTGCCAGTACGCGGTCTACACCACCCTGGGCGCCTATGAGGCCGCCAAAAAGGGTCTTTCCAACGCCGAGACCCTCGCCTCCGGCATGGTAAGACTCATGGACGATTTCCATCCCGTGATCATTCCCGGTGAGCTGATCGTGGGCTTCAACTTCCCGGACACCAAATATCCCGAGAATTTCCGCCCCAAGGATACCCCCGAGGATCGGGCCATTATGGCCAAAAACTGTGTCAGCCCGGAGGATATTGAACAATATGCCCGGATCCTGCAGGAGCGCCCCCGGCTTTACCAGCGCATCCCACCCCAGATCACCCAGGAGGAGCGCAACGCCAACAAGGAATGGGCTGCCATCGGCGGCTGCATCGCCTCCAACCACACGGTGCTGGATTACGAAAAGGTACTGAAGCTGGGTTTCCGGCAGATCCTGGAGGAAGTGGAAAGCTGGGAGCGGAAAAACGGCACCAATCCCATGTACCGCTCCATCAAAGCCATCTGTGCCGCCGCCTGCCACATGGGTGAGAAGTATGCCCGGGCAGCGGAAGCGCTGCTGTCTTCCGGTGACGAGGCCTACCAGAAGGAGGATCTGGAGCATATCATCGCCGTCTGCCGCAATGTGCCGGAAAAGCCCGCCGCCTCCTTCCGGGAAGCAGTGCAGGCTCTGCTGTTTGCCCATATCGTCAACACCTGGGAGGATCACATCAACGCCAATTCCCTGGGCCGTCTGGATCAGATCCTCTATCCTTACTATAAGGCCGATCTTGAGAAGGGCATCCTTACCAAAGAGGAAGCCTTCGAGCTGATCTGCTGCCTGTGGCTCAAGCTCTACCGCAACTACGATGTACAGCAGTCCTGCGTGGGCGGCACCGCCCCCGACGGTACCAGCCAGGTCAACGAGCTTTCCTATATGATGCTCGACGCCACCGAGCAGCTGGACTTTATCCGCTGCATGTCCGTCCGCTACGGCCACGCCACGGAAAAGGAGTTCCTGCGAAGGGCTCTGGAGGTGGTGGGTCATGTGCAGAAGGGCGTTCCCTTCTTTTTCAATGACGATGTGATGATCCCCGCCCTGGTGAGCAAGGGCATCCCCTATGAAGATGCCTGCGGCTATACCCAGATCGGCTGCGTGGAGACGGTGATCCCCGGCAAGGCCAACCCCCACGCCGTCACCGGCAAGGCAAATGTCCTCAAGGCCATCGAATATGTGCTATGCGACGGCAGCAGCATGATGTACCCCGAATTTACCACCGGCACCCCCACCGGTCCGCTGGAGCAGTTTACCACCTTCGACAAGTTCTATGACGCGGTGAAGCAGCAGATCTACCATCTGCTGGATACCTCCTGCCGGGTGGTGAAGAAGTGCCGGGATGCCTCTGTGAACAACGATCCCAAGCCCTATAAATCCCTGCTGACCCAGGGCTGCCTGGAATCCGGCCGGGACTTCAATGACGGCGGCGCCATCTATGACTATTACCAGATCATGCTCAGCGGTGTGCCGAATCTGGCCGACTCTCTGGAGGTCATCCGCCAGTTCGTATACCAGAAGCAGGAATATACCCTCCAGGAGCTGAAGGACATCCTCCAAAATGACTTCCCGGAGGAAAGCGTGCGGCAGAAATTCATCAACAAGGCCGCCAAATTTGGCAATGACATCGACAGCGTGGACCTGCTGGCAGCGGATATCGTCAATGTATCCTGCGACTATCTGGAGCAGCTGTCGGAAAAGTACGGTCTTTCTTTCCATGCCCAGCCCTTCACCTTCCTGTGGATGGTGGAATACGGCCGGGAAAGTGCCGCCACTCCCGATGGCCGCCGTAAGGGTGAGATCATCGCCTACAGCGTCAGCCCCATGCAGGGCCGGGACTTCAACGGTCTGACCTCCCTGCTCAATTCCCTGTCCAAGTTCCCCACACGCCGCACCCCCGGCACCACCTCCGCCATCGTTGAGGTGGATCCCAAGCTGTTCACCGACCGGAATCTTTCCGCGCTGACGGATATCCTCATCGCCTGCAGCGCCCGGGGTCTGCAGAATGTGCAGTTTAATACCATCGATGCCGACACGCTGATGGAAGCCAAGCGCCATCCGGAAAAGTACAACAATCTGGCGGTGCGGGTCTCCGGCTTCAGCCAGAAGTTCAATCTCCTCTCCCCTGAGCTGCAGGATCACATCATTGGAAGGACGAAGCACGCATGTCTGTGACCGCCCCCATCACCAATATCTCCGGCTGCTCCCTGCATGACGGCCCCGGTGTGCGCACCGTGGTCTACTTCAAAGGCTGTCCCCTCAGCTGCCGCTGGTGCCATAACCCCGAGACCCAGGCTATGAAGCCCCAGATCCTGTACCTGCCCCAGAAATGCATCCATTGCGGCGCTTGCCTGGAGGTCTGCCCGGAGCATCATGTGATCCGGGATGGACAGATGGTGTACCTTCGGGAGGGCTGCACCGGCTGCGGCCGCTGCGCTGAAAGCTGCCCTTCCCGGGCGCTGGAGCTTTGCGGCGAGGAAAAGACCGTGGAAGAGGTGTTTGCCCGGATCGAAAAGGACCGGCACTACTATGATGCCTCCGGCGGCGGTGTCACCTTCTCCGGTGGCGAATGCCTGCTGCATACGGAATTTCTGACGCGGCTGGCAGAAAAATGCCACAAAGTGGGGATCCACACCGCCGTGGAAAGCGCCTTCCATGTCCCCTGGGAAAAGGTCGCGCCGCTGATCCCCCACATCGATCTGTTCTTCGGGGATCTGAAGATCCCTGACCCGGAAAAGCACCGCCGCTACACCGGCCGGAGCAATGACCGGATCCTGGAAAATCTGCGCCGGCTTTCCCGGGAAGCGGACAACATCATCCTGCGCATCCCCGTGATCCCCGGTGTCAATGACAGCCGGGAGGATCTGGAGGGCTTTGCCCGGATCATCCGCACCTTCGGAAACGGTGTGAAGGAAGTGGAGCTGCTGAAGTACAATCCTCTGGCCAAGTCCAAGTACACTTTCCTGGACGAGGAATACACCGCCTTTTCCCAGGAAAGCCAGACTGACAGCAGGATGCGCGAGCTTTGCGACCTTCTGCAGGAGCAATGCGGCCTGCGCTGCTATTTCGTATAAACGCGTCCCCCGGTACTGCCGTACCGGGGGATATATTCGTTTTGGACCCGAATTATTGATAGATACTCCAAAAATATGTAATTTATTTACAAATCCTATGTCCCATTTCCCAGTCTCCCTCCGTTATATATAGTAGATATGCGAATTGTGATTTTGGGGAAACTATGGTAAAATATAAATGAAATCCCGGAAAACTCTGCGTGCGTTTTGATAAAAGGAGGTTACTATGAAATTGAAGATTTTGATCATCCTCTGCGCTTTCTTATTGCTGCTTTCCGGATGCAACACCAAGTATCAGCGAATCAGCTTTAACGCCCAATACGTAGCTGAGGAATTGGCCGCGCACATCAGTGAAGATACTACCATTATAAACAAAACAGATACCACCTTTGCAGCACGACTGCCAATCTATAAAATCACCGAAGACAACATTACTGAGGCTCAATTCCAGCAACTGAAACAGCAACTGCAGATCCCGGAAAATAGTTCGGTTATGATTCCTCTTAGGTATGAAGGCAATCGCATTGACGGCCGTTTTGCTTATTACGGTGACGGAGCCTTCACCATGTCGGAAGAGGAGCTGGAGGCTCTTGCCTGGAAAGTTTTTGAGAAAATACCCTTTATGGAAGGGGAATATGAATATTCCGGGATCCGCGGGGAAAGTTACACAGAAAATTTGCAGGGCGATAAAACAATAAACGAAGTTATGGTATCTTTCTATAGGCTTTTGGACGGCGTGCGTGTAATCGGCAACGATCAGTGTAATATGTGGTTTGATGACAGTGGCCTTGTGGAAATATACATTGAGAGGTTCAACTATACCAGAATCGGCACAATGGACTTGGTTCCACTGGAAGATGCAGAAGCCCGGATCGACGCACCGGATTATTTCGCAATTGATGCCCCCGCCGGGAAGGCAAATACTCTTCAGGTGGATCGGGTCAGACTTTCTCTGGTCAACCAGTATTCCAGCAGCTGTACCATCCTGCAGCCGATATACAGCTTCGTCGGTACTGCTACCTTTGACGACAATTCCCAGGCAGAATTTATTTCCCGTATCATCGCCATCCCCGAATCCTATACCTGCGAAAAAGAAACCACCGAATAATCCTCCACCCTCATAGCAACAACAAAAGGGCACGCTTCACAGCGTGCCCTTTCCTTATTCCTTTGCCGGCGTCAGCGTCGGATACAAACCCACCAGGAAGCAGATGCCCATCACGACCCCCGCCACCGGGATCACCGATCCCACCAGCGGCAGCCAGCTGAGCAGCTGCACCGCCACCCGGACCGCTACCAAAAACCCCCACAGGGTCTTCAGCCGCTCCGCCCTTTGGTTTTCCGGCAGCACCACCGTCCTGCGCAGCAGCCACAGGCCCAGCCCAAGCCGGACACTTTCCAGCACCCACAGGATCAGCTCCTGCCGCACCGTCAGCTCCCAAAATCCCGCCAAATACACTCCGGCGGAAAATACCGCCATCACCGGCATCCACAGACGAAGCCTCCCAAGGGCATCCTGCCGCTGCGTCAGCGCTCTGAAGATCAGAACATAGCCAATGGCATCCGGCAAAAGCTCCGGGGTAATATTTCCCAGCGTGATCTGCACATCCAGCAGCACCAGCGCCCAACCGACAAAAAGCATCATAGGTATCCCTCCGGACCTCAGTATACCATAGCTGCCCCGGCTGCGCAAGTGCTATGCTTCCCGGCGCTCAGCTGTGCCTTCCCAGATCTGCCGAAGCCCCCCGGCTTCACTGACACGCCGGCGCTGGGTGATGGTGCAGTCGCAGTAGCGCTCCGACACGCCTGCATGGGTCAGCTCCGCGTCAAAGGGTCCAATGCCCAGATTCTGCTCTGCTGTACCTGCCGGGTAGAATTCCTCCAGCTGATAGTTCCAGGCGCCCTCCTCAGCCTGCCAGGCGGTAAATTTGGTAGCATGCTCCCGCAGCATGCCGCCCACCGTCACCTGCAGGCTGGGATACTCTTCCGCCGGGACCCATCCATCCTCCGTAGGGACTCCGTGAAATTCCGCCTCCAGAGGTACGCAGTACACACTTTCCCTGCCGCGGTATTCCCATGCCTTCTGCACCCACCGGGCGCCGTCACCTTCCAGGATCAGCCCCACCCGGGTGGCTTCCTCCTCACAGGCGGCAGCGCCCATATACTCCGGCACCAGCAGCTGCACCCGCACTGTTCCCAGTGCCTTTTCCGGCTCCAGCTTCAGGATGCTCACCGCCGCCACAGGCGTTTCCGGGCTGACGAAGGGTTCACCGGGACCTGCCGGCGCTGCTCGAAGAGCATGCCCCTTCAGCAGGCTCACCACTCTGCTCACCAATCCTTCGCCCATGTGTCTTCACCGCCTTTTCTCACGCACATACCCCACTGGCAAACCACTTCATTTCCGTACTTTTCCGTCTCCAGCCGCCGCAGATAGTAGCTGCGGTCTTCCAGGATCAGCACATCCCCCTCCTGAAGAGGGGGCTGGGCCGGTGCCACCAGCGTATATTTCGCCCCGAAGGTCTGACCCAGCGGTGTGGCTGCCTTGTCCAGGCTGTCCCAGCTATAACCGGCGGTATGCCGCAGAAGGCCGTAAAATTCCTGCCGCTTTCCCTGCCGCTCCAGGGTGATGGCCGAGCCGTAGCGGCGCAAAAGCTTCCTGATCGCCCCCTGCATGGCTTACACCCCCAAAAACGCAAACCGATCCTTCAGATACGGCAGCATCATCAGCTCCGCCTGATAGCGCAGACAGCTGCTGGCCGCGTCGCAGCCACCCCGGCGCAAGGTCAGGTCCCCCATGCTGATCTGCTCCATCTGGGCAGCGTCATCTGTCTGGGACAGTGCCGCCACTGCATACAGGCTGGCCGCCGCGATAAAATCCGCCTTGCAGTCCTCCGGGGTGATCCCATCCCGAAGCTTTGCCTTCAGAGATACCTCTGCCCCACGGCAGAGGATCTCCAGAAGCTGCTGATCCGCGTCGGCCATGTCCTGCACAAGGATCCTGGCCTGGGCATAGATCTGCTGTGTCAGCGTCATACATTCAGCACCGCTGCGGCGCCGTCGCAGATCTTGCCGAAGCCGGAGATGGAGGTGATAGCGGCACGCTCCAGCTGACGGTCGATCAGCTTGTCATATTCCACCAGAACATCGCCGGCTCTCACCAGTTCCAGTGCGTAGCGGTTGTCCAGGCCGATGATGATGCCGTCGCCCACAGCGCTGGTGCGATGCAGCTGAGCGCCCAGAGGCGTGGTCAGCTTGCCGGTGCCCTGGAAATTGAGGCCGGTGAGGGGATTCTGCAGCTCGGGGATCTTCAGCATCTGGGTCATGGTACCGGTGGAGCAGAGGATGGTGTTCATGGTGTAAGGATCAAACTGGCCCCAGAATTCCACCATCTGATCGTAGCCCAGAGTGCCGGCTGTGCCGGAGATGGGTGCGTCACCAACGGTGTACTGGATGGCGGCATTGTCGTTGCCGTCGCCGTTGATCAGCACATTGACGGCATCCGCCAGCTGCATCTTCTGGATGTAAGCACCGATCTGGCGCAGCATCACGCTGAACAGATCCAGCTTCTGGAAACGAATGGCCTCATAGCTGGCCACCAGCATTCTGCCACGCTTGGTCAGACTCACCAGATGCTCCTTGCTCTTGACCTCAGTAGTGGGGATCTCGCCGCCCTCTTCCACGGTCTGCAGCGCCTTGTCATCATCGGTGGCAGTGGAGTAGATGGAGCGGTAGTCCATGGAATCGATAACGGTGGTGGAAGCGGTGATGGCAGGCAGGATATCATTCTCCTCCATGCCCTGGCGCACGGTGCGGGCAATGTACTCAGGGAACAGCACAGCGCTGTCCATGGTGCGGAAGAACTTCTCCACAGTAGAGGAGCCGGGACCCTTGGCACGGATGCCAAAGCGCTTCAGCTGACGCTGAAATGCGTCGGTGTTCTCCAGCGCGGTACCGCGATAGTTCTCACTGGGGTCCAGAGACTCCAGTACCTGGGTAAAGCTCATGCCCTCCTGTCGGTACATGCCCTTTTCCAGCTTCAGATTGTCAAAACTCATTGTATGTTTCCTCCTTGGTAAAATATATGGCTACCGGCAAAAAGCCGGTCAAACCCGATTGCTTGTCAAATCAAAAATCCGCTTTCCAGAGCGTCAGACTTGTCATGGATGCCAGGCAGCTGGGTCTGCATAGGATAGCTCTCCCGGACTCTGCTCTCCAGCGCCGCCTTCAGCACGCCCAACTCCTCAGCGCCCACCTTGCCGGTCATGCTCCGCAGCACCGGCTCCGGCGCACCCAACTCCAGCAGCAGGCACAGCCGTACCACCTCGTCACGCAGCTGATCCTCATACTTTTCTCCCAGCTTTGCCTTCCGGGCCAGCTCCCGGTATTCCTTCTGGGCGCCGAATTCCTCCGCCAGCTCCTTCAGGGACAGATTTTTTCCACCCATAGCCTTCAGCACCCCGGCAGAGCGCTGGGCAGGCACCGCCACGAAGGAAAATTCATAGGCATCCATAGGTTCTTTCAAAATGGCGCAGCAGAGATTGCCGTCGTAGAATTCTCCCTTTTGATGACCGCAGCTGCCATAGTCACTGCCGCAGACAGAGCAGACGCTGCGACCCATGGCGCAGCCCACGCTGACCTCCTTCTTGATCCCGGCCTCGATATCCGCGATCACCTCGTCCCCGGCGCCGCCCCGGCGCATATAGGCCCAGGCCTTGATGTAGCTGACCCCATCCTCACATACCACCTGGGTCTGGAAGATCCGGGCCACCTGGGAATCGCTGCTCCACTTGTGATCCACGATCCCGGTCTTGCCGATGAACAGCTTTGCCAGCGCCGGCAGCGCTGCGGTATCGAACCGCTCATAGTCCCGGTCCACCTGATCGTCACAAAGCCGCAACGAAAATACATATACCTGCTCCCCGGTCAGCGTGGATTTTGCCTGCGCATTGATCGCCTCCAGCTGCTGCGCCGTAGGCTCACCGCCAATGGACGCCTGGGTCTGCTTCTTGATGTTCATTTTGATTCCTCCTTATAAAATTATCCCCTGCGTGCCTTTTCCGCCTGGGCTTTATATAGCTCTGCCTGTGCCTCCTGGGTGATGTCCTGCAGGCTGATGTCGTCCCAGTGGATCTCCACCCGGTCATCCAGCCCCTCGCCGGCAAGATATGCCTTGCAGATCTTCCGAACCACCGGCTCCACCGTCCGGCGCAGCGCCCAAAGCTCCGAGGTGAGGATGTCCGCCTGCTGGGTGCTCATCCGCTCCGTGGTGCTCCAGCTCAGCCCCAGCAAAAAGGGCGGCAGGCCGGTCTTTGCCACCAGCTGCTCCAGGATCTGCCGTACCGGCACCTGAGAATCCAGGATCGGCGCCTCGCCGCCGATGACCTTGATCTCCACATCTCCCACGGCCACAAAGTCCCGTACCGTGCCGTTTCTGCCATCCTCCATGGCCTTGGCCCATTCCCCGGCCACCTGCTTGCCCCGCTCCTGCACCTGGGCAGGATCCAGACCTTCGCCGCCCTTGCAGATCACACTGTAGCGCACATTGCCTGCCCGCTCCCAGTTGGAGCCGATGGCCGCGTAGATCTTCATCAGTATCTCCGCCAGGAAAGGCATCCCACGGAAAATGCTCACCCCGTAAGGATTGGCCGCCTCAGGATTCAGGGTAGTAAACAGCAGCAGATGGGGATACGGCAGCGGCCGCATCTGCCCGTTTTTGTCCGGTCCGCACAGGACCATCTCCAGAGGGCTGTCCCCCTCCAGGATCTGCAGCTGGGTCACATCCCCCCAGCATACCGCCCGCACCGTACCGCCGGCGGTGACGATCTCACCGATGGAACGCCCGTAGACCAGCAAACTGTCCAGATAGCCGGCCAGAAAACTGTTGATGCCCACCTGTCCACGGCCGCAGGGCACATTCTCCAAAAATGCCTCCAGCTTTCTTTGGGCCTTGGGGTCCTTGCATTCCACCGAAAATCCCCCGGAAAGCCGCACCAGCTTTCCCACCGCCGCATCCAGCACCGGGATCGCCTCCCGCAGCTGCCGGTATACCTGTTCCTGCCCTGTTCCCAGAGGCACATAGCCCCGAAGCGCGCCAAACGGATGCCGGCTGCCCTGACGCAGCTGACAGGCCGCCGAATGGGGCGCTCCCTTTTCCTTTTTTCTCATACCCTTCTCCTTTCAAATTATGGTTAGTCATTCCGGTGCGGTAGCGCCCAAAGGCTCCCTTGTGCAAAGGGAGCTGTCAGCGAAGCTGACTGAGGGATTGTGCGGTGCCGATTTGCGTATTCCTATTGCATCTAAGCGAATTCCTGCCGCCTTCAGCGACAATCCCTCCGTCAAAAATCAAAGATTTTTGCCACCTCCCTTTGCACAAGGGAGGCTGGGATGCTGCACAACGGATGCAGCCTATCCGTTCCGCCGTTCCACCGCGCAGGCAACGAAGGTGGCTGCCTTTTCTCCCAACACCGTGGAAACGAAGTAACGCATATCGTCCATCGCATGATCATTTTCCTTCCGCACCCGATCCCGGGAGCTGGAAAGATCCCATACATACTCGTCCATTTCCCGCAGGCAATCCTTACAGCCGCTGCAGATCACGATCTTCCCCGCCTTCAGCTGATCCGAGGTCAGCCGGATCCCTCCCAGCACATCATTCACTGCCCTGCGGACCTTCCAGCCTCTGCGCCGCAGCACCTCGATAAAGCTGGCGGCGGAGGGATCCACGATCACCTCCGTGATGGGCCTCGATCCTGCCAGCTCCTCCAGCGCCCGGGCATATTCCTCGTCGGTCATCTGCCGCTGACGCTCCCGGGAGCTGAAATAAAACTCTTTCACCCGGTACCAGATCCCGTCCTTCCTTCCCCAAAGCCCCATAGAAGTGGGATTCACCGTGCCGTAATCGCAGGAGATGTACCACTTGTCATATGGCTCCGGCGGCGCCGTCCTTACCATGTCCGGCTCAAAGAAATCGTACACCCTTCCCTCCGCCTGGGCCCATTGCCCCAGCACGAACCTGCGGTAAAATACCCCGGTGTACAGTCTTTGATACCGCTGCCGGATCTGCTCTGTCAAAGATGGGTTGTCCTCCATGGTAAAGTGCAGCCGCAGGCAATTTCGCTGCTCCGCCTCCAGGATCCAGGTTTTGTAAAACCAATGTCCCGGCCCGGCGGGATTGCAGTTGAACCATAGCCGGCTGCCTGCCACCGAGCATCTGGCGCAGGCCTGCTCCACGAAGGATCTGGGCATCAGCGCCACCTCATCCATCAGCACCCCCGCGAAGGTAATGCCCTGGATCAGCGCCGCCGAGCTTTCATCCCTGCCGCCGAAGATGTAAAACTGGTTCCGATGCCCCCGAAAGGTCACCGTCACCAGATTCTCCGTGCGTTTTTCCTTCCAGGTAGCCCCCAGCGCCTCCAGCCGTGGCAGGATCTCCGACAGTACATTGCGCCGCAGCGACGAGATGGTCTTCCCGCATACGCCGAAGCGCATCCCGTCAAAGCAGGTGCTTGCCCAGAGGAAGAAGGACAGCCCCATGGCCAGGGTCTTTCCCGACCGCACCGACCCATCGCAGACGATGGCCTCCCGGTGGGCATCCTGCCCGCCCGGCAGCCACCAGGTCATCACCCTGCGCTGCTTTGGAGAAAAGGGCTGATAGTTCATCCTTCCTCCCCTCCCTGCAGCGCCTGCAGGAAGGACTCCAGATCGCTTCCGTCCTCCTTGGCCAGCAGCGCCAGCTGCTCCAATGCCCGCAGCCGATCCACCAGCCGGATCTCCACCATGCCCTTGTCGTTGCGCTTCAGCTCCGTCAGCAGGCTCAGATCCAGCCGCTCCAGCGCCGTATCCTGCTGCAGCACCAGCTTCACGCAGTCATTGGCCTTTCCGAAGGCCAGCTGGGCCAGCCGCCTTGCCACATCCTCCCGGGTCAGCTCCCCGGTGCGGATCCGCCGCTTCAGCTCCTTGTCCGTATGCCTTTGTTCCATGCCTCCCCTCCCTTTCATCCAAACAGAAAAAACGAAAGGGAGTTGCCCCTAAAGATGCAACTCCCCGGAAAAATTCCCCTATTTTTCTCCCAGCATGGCCATCAGCTCCAGCAATACAGCGCAGCTGTCCGCCTTTTCTCTTGCCATACGGCCATATACCGGGCCATACTGCCCATCCTCCTGCCGATGCCGGTATTCCTCCAGCAGCGCAAGGTTACGGCTGTAGAGCCTTCTTACCGCCGCCGCTGCCGGCTGCGCTCCCACCGGAGCCGACGCACCCCCGGGGATCGGTTCCCCATCACACAGGCACATCCCCTTCAGCCACAGGATATGCTGCTCCGCCCGTTTGCCGATCCCCTCCAAAAGCTGCCCCGGCTTTCCCTGCAGCTGCCGGGCAAGCCCCCGGGCGGCGGTGGCAAGCTCCCGCTCCCGGCTGATCAGCGTCCTTACCGGCAGCTGCTCCCGGCTCCCGGCAACTCTGTCCCAGACTCTTCTGGCCAGCTGCGCATCAAATTCCTCCATGCCCATCCCCCTTTTTCATACTGTTTCAGTATATGCAAAGCTGGTGATTTTGGGGAAAAGCAAAATTTCCTCTTTCTTTTTTCGTTCATTTGTGCTATAATTTAAGAAAGCTACCAGACAGGAGGAATCCTTATGCCCAGAACCAGCGACAAAGCCGACCGGATACTGGATTATGTAAACCAATTCGTCCAGGAAAACGGCTATGCTCCCTCCATCCGTGAGATCGGCGCCGCCGTGGGCCTGCGCTCCACCGCATCCGTCAGCTACCACATCCAGGCGCTGCAGGATAAGGGGCTGCTGCTCACCCCCAATACCAAGGGCCGCAAACGCTCCGTGGTCACCAATGCCCGTCCGGGTCAGATCCCTGTGGTGGGTGTCGTCACCGCAGGCCTTCCCATCCTGGCGGTAGAAAACCAGGAAGGTACCATGGCCTGGGACGGAGAAAGCGGCTGCTTTGCTCTGCGGGTCCGGGGCGACAGTATGATCGGCGCCGGCATCCTTCCCGGCGATAAGGTAGTGGTCCGCCCCCAGGCAACGGCGGACGACGGGCAGATCGTAGTAGCCCGGATCGGCGACGAAGCCACCGTTAAGCGCCTGTCCCGGAAAAACGGTCAGATCTGGCTCCTGCCGGAAAACGACGCATACGCTCCCATCGACGGCAGCGAAGCCGAGCTGATCGGCCTCGTGAAGGCCGTGGTGCGGGAATATTGATGCCATCCCCCTTACCTAAGGGGGATTTTTGGCTTTTTTAGGAGGTATTTATGGAATACGTACTGCAAACCACCAATCTTACCAAGCGCTACGGCAGCACCCCGGCGCTTTCCCAGCTGAATATGCACCTGCCGGCCGGCCAGGTCATCGGCCTGCTTGGTACCAACGGCAGCGGCAAGACAACGCTTTTAAAGCTGTGCGCCGGCCTGCTGACCCCCACTTCCGGCCAGATCACCATCTGCGGCACCCCCGTCGGCCCGGATACCAAGGGGCTTGTATCCTACCTGCCGGACAGAACTTATCTGAATAACCGCCAGAAGGTCTGCGCTCAGCTGGATTATTTCCAGGATTTCTACCCGGATTTCGACCGGGTCAGAGCTGAGCGGATGCTCCAAAGCCTGCACATCGACCCCAGCAGCACCTTCGGCACCCTCTCCAAGGGCAACCGGGAAAAGGTGCAGCTGGTACTGGTCATGTCCCGCCGGGCAAAGCTGTACCTGCTGGATGAGCCCATCGGCGGTGTCGACCCCGCCGCCCGGGATTACATTCTGGAAACCATCGTCCGCAACCGGGATCCCGAGGCCACCGTGCTGATCTCCACCCACCTGATCGCGGATGTGGAGCAGGTGCTGGACGGCTATGTCTTCCTCCACGGAGGCACCGTGATCCGCAGCGGCGAGATGGAGACCGTACGCCAGGAGGGCAAGACCCTCGACCAAAGCTTTCGGGAGGTGTTCAGATGTTCCGGAAATTATTGAAGCACGAGTTCCTGGCGACCCGCGGCCTGCTGGGTACTCTGACCTGTGCTGCCCTGCTTCTGTCCATCCCCGGCGGCGCGGCACTCCGTCTGCTGATCCATTTGTTCCAAAACGAACAAACAAATACCGCTGCGCAGTCCCTGGGTATCATCGGCCTGTTCTTTTCTCTGTTTTTTATCATGCTTGCCTTGGGTGCCTATGCTCTGAGCGTACAGATCTACCTGTATTGGCGGTTCTATAAGCACAAATTCACCGATGAAGGTTACCTCACCTTCACCCTTCCGGTGACCTGTACCCAGATCTACCTGTCCTCCTATATAAGCATCCTGCTCTGGACGCTCATATCCGGCCTGGTGGTCACGCTGTCCATGAACCTCATCGCGCTGATCGGCGCGGGAGAATATATCCTGGAGCCGGAAGCACTCTCCCAGATCAGTTCCTCATTCGAGGTCATGCTGTCTATCTATGGTGATATCAGCAGCCCGGCCCTTCGGATCATCTCTATGCTGGTTTCCGTACTGGCCGCCCTGGCCATCCCCATGGTCTGCATCACCCTGGGCGCGGTGCTGGCCAAGAAGCACAAGATCCTCATGGCCTTCGTCATGTATTACGCCATCTCCGCCGTGCTGAGCTTCTTCCAGTCTATGCTTTCCGTGATCCTCGGCTTGATCCTCGTCCCCGAACCGGAGGTGTTTTTGAATCTGAGTATCCTGCTTCCCATCATCTTGTCCGTCGCCGTGGCAGTGGGCGGCAGCATCCTTAGCATCTGGCTGACCCGCCATAAGCTGAACCTTCCCTGATATCTGGAAAATAAATCCTAAAAATGCGCAAAAAATTGTAAAAATGTTTGCATTTTTACCGCCGTTGTGCTATACTGTACGGGCATTATAGGAAATCATCAAAAAACACAAAAATTTGGGCGAAATATGTACGCCCGTAAAAAATGAAAGGGGCAATTCCAATGCACAAGTATGTTTACCTGTTCACCGAAGGCAACGGCTCTATGCGCGAGCTGCTCGGTGGCAAAGGCGCCAACCTGGCTGAAATGACCAATATCGGTCTGCCTGTTCCCCAGGGCTTCACCATCTCCACCGAAGCTTGCACCAAGTACTACGAAGATGGCAAGCGCATCAACGAAGACATCCAGGCTGAAATTCTGGAATATGTCACCAAGCTGGAAGGCATCACCGGCAAGAAGTTCGGCGACCTGGAGAATCCTCTGCTGGTTTCCGTTCGTTCCGGTGCTCGTGCTTCCATGCCCGGCATGATGGACACCATTCTGAACCTGGGTCTGAACGAGCAGGTTGTTGAAGTTATGGCCGCCAAGTCCGGCAACCCCCGTTGGGCTTACGACTGCTACCGTCGGTTCATCCAGATGTACTCCGACGTTGTTATGGAAGTTGGCAAGAAGTACTTTGAAGCCCTCATCGACGAAATGAAGGAACGCAAGGGTGTTACCCTGGACGTTGACCTGACCGCTGAGGACCTGAAGGAACTGGCTGCCATGTTCAAGGCTGAGT
>JBGVJN010000006.1:0-27657 GCA_045129455.1 Faecousia sp.
GATGGGTTACATCCCATCCATATGAGTTCGTATTGATTGCGATGAGGGTCCACCTGTTCCCATCCCGAACACAGAAGTTAAGCTCATTTGCGCCGACAATACTTGGCGGGCGACTGCCCGGGAAGATAGGTAATGCGAACACTAAGCCCCGACCATCCGGTCGGGGCTTTTACTTTATTCTGCAATTGTGACAGCGGCATCCTTTATAACCTGTCACTTTTGCGCGTCTGCCAGAGCGATGGGGGCTGCGTGGCCACCCTTGTTGTTAAAGGCGATGGCATTGTCCATATACTCGGCATTGCGGGACAGAGAGAAGGTTGCTTCCTGCTCACGATCCAGACCCTTTTCGTTCTGTGCATCGGTGATTCCTGCATTTTGTGGGTTGACACCTGAACCATTTTGTGCTATGTTTTTATCGAGTAGGGATGTGTCCGAGTTTCCGGACTGCCCTACTTTTTTGCTGGAACAACATCATAGATAATCTTTTCACCATTTGCGGTATTGGCAATATGCAGTGTTGCCTCCCAAATGGTGTTATTTTTATCTTGAATATATGTTGTCCAAACATCCCAATCGTTTTGACAGTTATTGTCAAGCCATCCATGCGAATGCTTTGCCGGGTCAGAACCTTGGAGCTTTGATGTAAAATGAGTTCGTCAATAAGCACAACCGCTTCTTGCTTTACCTCATTAGCAATATATTTTGTTGTTAGATCGTGGTTGACAGGCCGCCTCTTGCCGTTGTGGTTTTTGAAGCTGGCACTAGGCTTCGCAATGGTGATATCAACCGCATTCCCACTGTTGTCATAAGTAGTAAACACTTCTCCACCAAGTTCCTTGATGCGCTCCCTCACCATCGCTTTTCGCTCATCAGGTGTAAGGTTGTCCAGAAGCGTCGAATCCAGATGAACGCCAATGCCATAGCTTTTCCCGGTGTCGTCCGTTATCTCGCCAGGCGAATATTGCACCCCACCCTCACCGGTGGGTTTTTTGTTTTGCTTTCGTAGACCTTCTCGAAGACCTTCTTTGCCTTCTCGATCTTCCGGGCTTCCTCGGAGCTGGCGGTGGCGACACGAAGGTGGTAGTCGACCTCGTGCTTGACCTTGTCCCAAAGGCTGCGGTTCTTCGTGTAGAGGCTTTCCAAAAACACCTTGATCATGAGGACGCAGCTGTCTGCCGCGGTTATATTTTCTTCATAGAAAGTTGCCGATGAGCGGAATTAACAGTTGTAAAATCCAAGGAAATGCTATATAATATATCAGATATGAAACTGATTTATGGAGCTGCTTTACATGAATCCTATGATCGCTGATATGGAGAAATATATTCGTCCGGGAATGCGTGCCCATCTGGTGGGCATTGGCGGCGTTTCCATGCGCCCCCTGGGTTTGGTTTTAAAGGGCATGGGCCTGGAGGTGACCGGCTCCGATATGACCCATTCCGGGTCTACGGATGAGCTGCTCTCCAAGGGGATCCCTGTAGCCATTGGTCACCATGCGGAAAATGTGATCGGTGCGGATTGCATCATCCGCACTGCCGCGGTACATAATGACAACCCGGAGATCGCTTACGCCCGTGCCAACGGCATCCCTGTCTTTGAGCGTGCGCAGGCCTGGGGCGTGATTATGAAGTCCTACCGCAATGCTGTGTGCATTTCCGGCACTCACGGCAAGACGACTACTACCTCCATGGTGGCTCACATTCTGATGGCTGCTCAGATGGATCCCACGGTGATGATCGGCGGATATCTGCCGCTGCTTCATGCCGGTCATCGGGTGGGCAATGGCGATACCATTGTGCTGGAAAGCTGCGAATACTGTGATTCTTTCCTGAATTTCTTCCCTTCTCTGGCGGTGGTGCTGAACATTGAGGCGGATCACCTGGATTACTTTAAGGATCTGCAGGATGTGGAGAAATCCTTCCGCAAGTTTGCCCAGCTGTCCACCGGCGGAATTCTGGCGAACGGCGACGATCAGAACACTGTGGATACCCTCGCGGGTCTTGAGTATATCAGCTTTGGCTTTGGTGAGAATAACCGAATTCATGCTGAAGCGGTTTCTGACGATTGGCGCCGTTTCGATGTGATCTGCGACGGCGAGACGTACTGCCACTTTGAGCTGCCTGTCTATGGCCACCACAATGCCATCAATGCCCTGGCTGCGGCTGGTGTGGCCTGGATGCTGGGTATTCCCGGCGAGGCGGCACAGGAGGGTCTTGCCACCTTCCACGGCGCAGGCAGACGCCTGGAGTATAAGGGGCGCATCAATGGCGCAGACATCTATGACGACTATGCCCATCATCCCGGTGAGCTGGCTGCCACCATTGAGGCTGTGCGGTCTATGCATTACCGCCGGATCATTTTCGCCTTCCAGCCTCACACTTACACCCGTACCAAGGCGCTGTTTGACGATTTTGTTGCTGAGCTGCGCAAGCCGGATGTGGTGGTGCTGGCGGAGATCTATGCTGCCCGTGAGCGAAATACCATCGGCATTTCCTCCAAGGATCTGGCGGATCAGATCCCCGGTTCCATTTGCTGCGCAAGCCTGCCTGAGGTGACCTATACCTTGCAGAAGCTGGCGCAGCCTGGCGATGTGATCCTCACGGTTGGCGCAGGTGATATCTACCGTGCCGGTGAGGCGCTGCTGGATTAAAAAAGACGGGCCGAGATTTCGGCCCGATCTGCATATTATTCCTCCAGCACCAGATTGTTGAGCCCGGAGGATTCGAACTCAGTCATGTACCGGTTCATTCTGGAGACGGCTTCGTCGTAGTTTTCTTCGGTGATGTCCGCATAGCCCATATCCCGCAGGGAAAGCTCTTCGGCCAGGATCTGATAGAAGACATTGTCCTCATAGTAGGCGATTGCCTGCTGGATGCCGCCTTCTTCATAGGCCTTTGAGGGGATCACGGTGCCGTTCCATGGCTCGGCCAGGGCATCCATGCCGGTGCCACGGCAAAGCCCGAAGAGCTTGCTCTCCACATTGTCGTAATCCTGGAAGCGGTCATCACCCCGTGTGGAATTGAGGACCCAGTTGCCGATGTACACCAGATCCAGCAATCTGCGGAATTCCTTAACGGATAGATCGATCTGCATGACGATACCTCCTTGTGCATGCTGTTAGGCTATATTATAGCACCAAGTGGGAAAATTTCCAGAAGAAAATTGTAAAAAACTCCTGCATTTCTGCCTTTTGGCGATCATGAATGAAATCGAGGCGAGATATATGAAAAAACTCAGCATATGTGTTCTGTTCGGCGGCATGAGCCCGGAGCATGAAGTGTCGCTGCGTTCGGCGGAATTCGTGCTGAACTGCCTGGACACGGAAAAATATAATGTATTTCCCGTGGGGATCACCAAGGATGGTGATTGGATCCTGTTCTCAAGCAAGGATTATTCCCAGCTGCCCACCGGCCAATGGCAGAATGCTCCCGGCAATCGCCGGGCAGCCATCTCTCCCGTGCGGGGGCAGGGTCTGCTGAGCTTTGAGGGCGACTGCGTGGTCCGGGAGCATATCGATGTGGTATTCCCGGTGCTCCATGGAGAAAACGGCGAGGACGGCGCTATGCAGGGCCTGCTGCAGATGGCGGGCATTCCCTATGTGGGACCCCATGTGGCTGCCTCTGCCGTGTCTATGGACAAGACGCTGACCAAGCTGGTGGTGGGCCAGGCGGGTATCCCCCAGGCCGCATGGCTGCTGGTGCGCAGCAGTGAGCTGGATGCTCGAATGGACAGCATTGTCGCTCAGGTGGAAGAGCGCTTTGCCTACCCTGTGTTTGTTAAGCCCGCCGGCACAGGCTCTTCTGTAGGTGTGTCCAAGGCTGCTGACCGTAACGCTCTGGAAAAGGCGCTGCTGGATGCGGGGAAATTTGATGCCAAGATCCTTGTGGAGGAATTTATCCACGGTCGTGAGATCGAGGTGGCAGTGATGGGCAATGCGAGCCCTGTGGCCTCCATCTGCGGCGAGATCGACTCCGGCGCAGAATTCTATGACTATGATTCCAAGTATATCACCGATACCTCCACGGCATATATCCCCGCCCGGATCCCGGAAGAGGTTGCCGAGCAGGTGCGGGATATGGCAGTGCGGGTCTACACCGCCATTGGCTGCCAGGGTCTGAGCCGTGTGGACTTTTTCGTGACCTACGAAGGTGAGCGTGTGGTGTTCAACGAGATCAATACGCTCCCGGGTTTTACCTCCATCTCCATGTACCCCAAGCTCTTTGCGGCCAGCGGCATTCCCGGCGGTCAGCTGGTGGATACTCTGGTAGAGCTGGCAATGGAGGCGCGGTAAATGACATATAAAGTGATGCTGAGCATCCGTGGCTGCCAGCGGTACCAGGATCAGGAGCCGGAGGTCATCGAGCTGGTGACAGAAGGCACCATGGAGTTTCGGGATGGCGGCTGGGATGTCAGCTATGAAGAAAGCGATCTGACGGGCCTGTCCGGTGTCAGAACCACCTTCCGGGTAGAGCCGGAGGTGGTGACACTGACGCGTACCGGTAAGCTGCGTTCCCAGATGATGTTCCGGCTGGGTGTGGTCCATGAATCCCTGTATCAGATGGAGTTTGGCGCGCTGATGATCGCAGTGAAGGCAAAGCAGCTTTACTTTGATCTTACGCCTGCCGGTGGTATGATCGATCTGATCTACGATATCGAGATCGAGCAGACGGCGGCTGGTGAGGTCGACTACCATCTGGATATCCGCACGATTGAATAAAGAAAATCCCGTGAAGCCTGAGCTTCACGGGATTTTTGTTAATTAAATCATTCGCTGTCGCTTTCTGGGGCTTCAGCAGGCTCTTGGACCTGGATCTTTACCACTACCAGATTACGCTTCTGATAGCGGACTGCGGAGACCATATCCTCGGTGACCAGGCGCTTGGTTTCCGCATCATAACGGTTGCGGTAGGTGACAACATCGTAGCCGGTGATGGGGGAGACCAGGACGGTGCCGTCGGTATAGCCGCCGGGATTCTTTTCCCACATGACCTGGTACAAGGTGGTGGGCTTCATGGTGTGGATCACATCGGTCTCCAACTCCACATAGTAATCCTTATTGTCCGTACCAACCAGGCGGACGGTGACCTTGCCGTTGGACACCTCAGTCTCAATACGAATCGGATAGTCGGTAGTGTTGCGGAAGATCAGATCCCACTGATCCCACATAATATCTGCGTCAAGACCGGGATCGATAAATGTGGGGGCGTAAGCGTGAGCGGTACGCTCCAGGATCTCAAGGTCGGACAAAAGGGCGCAGTAGTAGATCACGGATGCCAGCTGGCTCATGCCGCCGCCCAGGACCTCTGTGTACTCAGTGCCCAGGAAGGTCTTTACTTCCCGGAAACCACGACCGATGCTGGGCTGGCCCACGGTCTGATTGAAGGAGAATTCTTCACCGGCCTTTACAAGCGTTCCGTTGATCGCCTTGCAAGCCAGGGTGATGTTGGCCTTCATGCTGCCATCCGAGGGTACGGGGATGGAGAAGGTGGCCAGCACATCCCGGAAAAGATCGCCGGAAAGCAGCTCTGCGGTGATGTCAGGCGCCAGGAAATGCATGGGGATCTGGAGCGTCTCGCCGTAGGAGGCTTCTGCCAGCAGCCGCTGGGCCTCTTCCAGATCGAAGCCGTAGCCATAGATCTCCTTGGTCACCTCGTAGGTGTCCGGGTCCATGGTGGCGTCCACAGGCTCGATACAGTGATCGTCGAAGTACTTCTGCAGATCCGGCAGCTCCGGGGCAGTAACGGGGCAGTGTGCCACTACCTGGAACAGGTTGATGTTGTATGCTTCCAGGACCTGATCGTACAGCTCATCAATGTCCAGCTCATATTCCGCGGTACCTACGAATACATAGAGTGTCTGGTAGGTGACTTCGGGATCGTAGGTCTCCTGGTTCATGGAAGGGGCTTCGCCGGCCACATTGATATAGCCGTTGGCCAGACGGGTGCTGAACTGCTTGCCCAGATCATCCACGGCCTTGGCGATGTAGTCCGTATCCAGATTCAAATAGGGGAGAATGGAGATGGTGTGGGAGGAGTAGAGGGCTAGTTTTTGTGCCTGCTGCTGCTCTGCGCGGCTTCCGGTGCGGCCGTAATTCATAGCTTCCTGCACAACACCATTGATATCCAGCCGTGCGCCGGTGTCCGCGGGGGAAAGGGTCACGGTGGTATTGAGTACCTGGATGGTCATATCCAGCATAGTGTAGGTGGAAGATGTGGCTTCTTTCAAAGCATTTTTTGCCTCTTCTTCTGTCATGCCGCCTAGATCGACACCGGCTGCATACACATTCCGAAGGATCCTGCCGTCATCTTCACCGCTGCCGAAGACGCTGATGGCGGTAATGACCACGGCGATCAGCAGCAGGAAGGCGATGACCAGAAGCACCGTTACGGTGATCCTTTCCCGCTTGCTCATGGAGCTGCCTTTTTTGGCGCTCTGCTGCTTGCCGGGCTTACGGCGGGCATTTGCCGCCTGCTCAGCGGAAGGCCGCTGGGTACCGGTATCGTGAGTTGATCTTTTGGGGCGGAGTTCGGGATGCGGATCGTGACTCATAGTTACCCACTCCTTATCTGTCAGCGGCGCAGTGCCGCGCATAGTTTTGCATGATAGCACTATTGTACCACATTTTACAATAAATGCAATGGCAATTCGTTACCATTGTGTGAATTTAGGCATGGTTGCCTTCGTTGGCATACTTGCCGAATTTGTCGATAAATACCTTGCACTGGCGCAGGCTATCCACACCGGAGGCAAGCTTGAGACGGAGCGTCGGCTCCTTGGCGGTAGCCACCAGCTGGATGCGCTTGGCGTAATCCGGATCGGCGCACATGGCGCTGACCGCCGCGAAATCCAGCTGCACCAAAGTGAAGAGGACTTCGCCGCCCTTCTGGCGGATGTCTTTGATGCCCAATGTCCGGGCGTTGGCACGGAGCAATGCCACATCGATCAGATTCAGCACGCCTTTGGGAGGATCGCCGTAGCGGTCGATGATCTCATCCAGCAGATCGTCCGCATCCTCCTGGCTGCGGATGGCAGCCATACGGCGGTACAGATCCATCCGCTCCTCACCCCGGCTGACATAGTCCTTATCCACATTGGCGGTGATGTTCAGATCCGCGGTACAATCCGGCGCCTTGGGCGCTTCGCCACGCTCCTCCAGCACCGCTTCGTCCAGAAGCTTCAGGTACATATCATAGCCCACGCTCATCATGTGGCCGGATTGCTCAGCGCCCAGCAGATTGCCGGCTCCACGGATCTCCAGGTCACGCATGGCGATCTTAAAACCGGAACCGAACTCGGCGAAGTCACGGATGGCGGAAAGGCGCTTCTCTGCCACCTCGGACAGGGCCTTGGCAGGCTTATAGGTGAAGTAGGCATAGGCGTGGCGGGTGGAGCGGCCCACACGGCCACGAAGCTGATGCAGTTGGGAAAGACCAAAACGGTCGGCATTTTCGATGATCAGCGTATTGGCGTTGGGGATATCCAGACCGGTCTCGATGATGGTGGTGCATACCAGCACCTGGATCTCACCGTCGGCCATGGCGTGCATCACATCGCCCAGGGCTTCTTCTCCCATCTGCCCGTGGGCAACGGCCACAGAAAGGCCGGGGATGCGGCGCTTCAAGGCGCCGGCGCACTGGTCAATGGTCTGCACACGGTTGTGCAGGTAGTATACCTGGCCGCCCCGTTCCACCTCACGGCGGATGGCGTCGTCGATGATGGCGTTGTTATGCTCCATCACAAAGGTCTGCACAGGGTAGCGGTCCGCGGGAGGTTCTTCGATGGTGGACATATCCCGGATACCGGAAAGGGCCATATTCAGCGTACGGGGAATGGGGGTGGCGGACAGGGTCAGCACATCCACGCCCTTGGAGATCTCCTTCAGCCGCTCCTTGTGGCTGACACCGAAGCGCTGCTCCTCGTCCACGATCAAAAGGCCCAGGTCCTTGAATTCCACAGTTTTCTGCAGCAGCTTGTGAGTGCCGATGATCAGATCCACACCGCCGCTGCGCAGCTTTTGCAGCGTGCGCTTCTGCTCAGCAGCGCTGCGGAAACGGCTGAGTACATCAATATTCACGGGGAAACCACGGAAACGGGAGATGGCGGTCTGGTAATGCTGCTGCGCAAGGACCGTGGTGGGGACCAGGATGGCGGTCTGCTTGCCGTCCATGATGGCCTTCATCACTGCGCGCAGCGCCACCTCGGTTTTACCGAAACCCACATCGCCGCAAAGCAGCCGATCCATGGGGGTGGGGGATTCCATATCTCCCTTGATCTGGGCGATGCAGCGCAGCTGATCGTCTGTCTCGGGGTAGGGGAAATTGTCTTCAAATTCTTTCTGCCAGGGGGAATCGGCGGCAAAAGCGAAGCCTTCCTGCCGCTTTCTGGCGGCATAAAGCTGGATCAGCTCGCCGGCCATATCCTTTGCAGCCTTCCTGGCTTTGGCCTTGGTCTTTTGCCAGGCGTCGGTGCCGATCTTATTGAGCTTTACATTGGCATCCTCGCCACCGCCGCCGATGTATTTGCTGACCATATCCAGCTGTGTGGCGGGAACGAAGAGGGTGTCGGTGCCCTGGTAGGCGATCTTTACATAGTCCTTGACGGCGCCATCCACCCGGATCTGCTCCATGGCGATGAAGCGGCCGATACCGTAGTTTTCATGGACCACCAGATCACCGGGGGTCAGATCCGTAAAGGAATTGAGCTTCTGGCGGTTGGTGGCGGCCTTTTTAGCCTTTCTTTTCGGCTCGGTCTTAGCGATCAGCTGGCCTTCAGACAGGATGGCCAGCTTGGAATTGGGGTACTCCATGCCGGCAGGAAGGGTGCCCTCTGCCAGCAGGATCTGGCCCGCCTTGGGCATAGTGGTCAGCGGGATGCATAGCATAGCGGAAAGATTCCGCTCACGGAGCATCTGCTGCAGCATTTCCGCTCTTCTGCGGCTGCCGCAAAGCACCAATGACGCAAATTCCATCCGCTGATAGTGGGCAAGATCGGAAGCGGCGGTGTCCAGATTGCCGCCGTAGCCTGGAAGCTGCTTCGCGGTCATGGGCAGCAGCACCTTTGGGCAGCAGTCTTCAGGGTAGGAACTGCCGCCGAAGGAATCAAAGTAGACCACGCAGCTATCCTTTAGCTGCGCGAAAAGATCATCCCACTGACAGCTGTAGTCGCAAAGCTCTCCTGCCAGAAAGCCACCCTGGAGCATATTATCCAGCTGCATTCCCAGCTGCTCCGTGTGAGTGCGGGCGGTTCGCTTCAGATTGCCCTGGTCGCAGATAATGACTACGGCATTTTCCGGGATGTAGTCTGCCGCAGTGGCCATTTCCGGATAGATCAGCGCCATATATCGGTCAGAAGCAGGATTTTGCAGTCCGTTTTCGTACTTTTCCAGATCCTTTTCCAAAGTCTGGATCAGCGCTTCGTTGACATTCTTTCTGCGTCTTTGTCTTGCAATCAGGCTGCGCAGATCCGCGCATAAGCCGGCGATCCCCTCCGGATGCAGCCGGGGCTGGGTCTCGCCTACGGGCAGGATGGTCACGGAGTCCACATTTTCAGTCCGCCGCTGGGTGTCCGGGTCGAAATAGCCCATGGTATCCAGCTCGTCACCGAAGAATTCCGCCCGGAAGGGCCGGTCAGCGGCGGGGGAGAATACATCCAGGATGCCGCCGCGCAGAGCAAACTGGCCGGGGCCTTCCACCATGGCGCAGCGGGTATAGCCTGCGCCTGTGAGTAGGTCGGTCAGACGATCCATGATATATTCCTTGCCTACGGAAAGGGTAAATGCTGCCTTGCGCAGCACCTGGGGCGGCATGGTGCGCTGGCTCATGGCTTCCCAGGTCATGATCTGCAGCAGGGTTTTCCCTGTGGCCAGATCGTGCAGCTGGCGCAGCCGCTTCTGCTCCCAGGCACGGGAAACTACGGCGGTATCGTAGAGGGTCAGCTCACGGCTGGGAAGGATCGGGGCGGTTTCACCCAGGAAGCAGCGAAGCTCCTCCTGCAGGCGCTTGGCTGCCATATCATCCTGGCAAAGGATCACCATGGGGCGGTTGCTTTGCCGGTACAGACCGGCCACCATGTGGCTGCGGTTGATCTGGCCGATGCCGGTCACGGCAGCGGTCTTATTCTGAGCGACCGCCTCCGTCAGTGCGGTGTACTCCGGTATGCCGTTCAGTGAATATAGCAGCTTTTCCATGATTTACCTCCACGCAGAAATGCGGAAAGGGGGAAAATACCCCCCTTTCCGTGGCTCATTGACATGTTTTACGGATGGCTTCCGTTATAGCGGTTAGCGGCTTCGCCGGTGCCACGGTCGATGATGCACAGGGCAGCATCCGCAGCCCGATCCAAGGCAGAGACGAGCGCCTTTTCCTCGGATGCGGAGAAGGTGGATAGCACCCAATCCGCCAGATCCTGCTCCGGGTGTGCCTTGGCACCTACGCCGATCTTCACTCTGGGAAAGTTCTGGCTGCCCACTTCGCCGATGATGGACTTGATACCGTTGTGACCGCCGGCAGAACCGTCGGCACGGATGCGAAGCCGTCCGGGCTCCAGGGAGATATCGTCGAAGAGGACGATGATCCGCTGAGGTGGGATCTGGTAGTAGGCGGAAAGCTGCAGCACAGACCGGCCGGACAGGTTCATATAGGTCAGCGGCTTCAGAAGAAACAGCTTCCTGCCTCCGTAGTTACATTGGCCGTAAAGCCCCTGGAACTTACCCTTGTCCACCTTGCAGCCCAGCTTTTGCGCCAGCAGATCCAGTGCGCGGTAGCCGGCATTATGCCGGGTGCGCTCGTATTCCTTGCCGGGGTTGCCCAGACCGACGATCAGCCAATTTTCACTCTTGTTCCCGAACACGGCTTAGAACAGATCAGCGATGGAAGTGCCGCCGTTGATATGCTCGATGGCACGGGCAAAGATGGGAGCTACATCCAGGAACTTCAGCTTGCCGCTGGCAGTGTTGCCAACCTGGGGAATGGTGTTCAGGAAGACCATCTCCTGAATGGGGCTGGCCTCGATCCGCTCGCAAGCGGGACCGGACAGCACACCGTGGGTAGCACAGGCGTAGACTGCTTTGGCACCGCCCACATCCACCAGCGCCTGGGCAGCGTTGCACAGGGAGCCGGCGGTATCTACCATATCGTCGTACATAATGCAGGTCTTGCCTCTGACATCACCAATGACGTTCATGACCTCGCAGACATTGGCCTTCTGGCGGCGCTTGTCTACAATGGCCAGGCCCATGTGGACCTTGGCGGCGAAGGCACGGGCACGGGCCACGGAGCCGACATCGGGAGAGACGACCACGAAATCATTGTGATCGAACTTGTCCTCGGGGAACTTATCCATATAGTACTGAACAAAAGTGGGGTTACCCAGCAGGTGATCCAGAGGAATGTCGAAGAAGCCCTGGATCTGGGCGGCGTGCAGGTCCATAGTCAGGATGCGGTCAGCACCGGCGGCGGTGAGCATATTGGCCACCAGCTTTGCGGAGATGGGATCACGGCTCTTAGCCTTGCGGTCCTGACGGGCATAGCCGAAATAGGGGATCACGGCGGTGATACGGCCGGCGCTGGCACGACGGCAGGCGTCGATCATGACCAGCAGCTCCATCAGATGGTCATTGACAGGCTTGCAGGTGGACTGCACCAGAAACACATCCGCGCCACGGACGGTCTCTTCCAGAGAAACAGAAGCTTCTCCGTCAGCAAAGGTCTTAACAGTGCTCTTGCCCAGCTCCAGCCCCAGTTCTTTGCAGATGGTTTTGGCAAATTCGGGATTGGAGTTGCCGCAGAAAACTTTGATGTTCTCTCCGTATGCGATCATAGCTGATGTACCTCACTTTATTCTTTTTCTTTTCCTATCCCAACACTGGGATGACGATTTTATTATACCATCTTATCCCAGAAAAAAGCAACACCTATTGGGGAGAAATAACAAACAAAAAGCTCTCAGTTTTTTCCTTATCTTAGGGCAAACTGCCATGGCGGGAATTCTTTTTCTAAAACGAAATTATGTTTGAAATAATACTTGTAACGGAAGCGGATCTGTGATATAATATAGGACACGATTTTAGATACCGGGAGGGTGCTATGAACGATAAGATCATCATTCAGGGTGCCAGAGAGAACAATTTGAAGAATGTGGATCTGACGATCCCCAGAGACAAGCTGATCGTCTTTACCGGCCTTTCCGGCTCCGGTAAGTCCAGCCTTGCCTTTGACACCATCTATGCCGAAGGCCAGCGCCGGTATGTGGAGAGCCTCAGCTCCTACGCCCGGCAGTTCCTGGGCCAGATGGACAAGCCGGATGTGGACTCCATCGACGGCCTTTCTCCGGCTATTTCCATCGACCAGAAGACTACCTCCAAAAATCCCCGATCCACTGTGGGTACAGTGACGGAGATCTATGACTATCTGCGTCTTTTGTGGGCCCGTGCAGGCATCCCCCATTGCCCCAAGTGCGGCAGGGAGATCCGTCGCCAGACCATCGATCAGATCGTTGACCGGGTGGAAGCGCTGGGCAGCGGTACCAAATTTCTGGTGCTGTCGCCGGTGATCCGGGGCAAGAAGGGGGAACACCAAAAGGTCTTCGAGGACGCCAGAAAGCAGGGCTTTGCCCGTGTGCGGGTGGACGGCATTTTGTACGATCTGTCTGAGCAGATCCCGTGCGAGAAGAATAAAAAGCATAATATCGAGCTGGTAGTAGACCGCCTGGTGCTGAAGGACGGCCTGCGCCGCAGATTGACGGACTCCATTGAGACCGCCTGCGCCCATTCCGGCGGCCTGGTGACGATCCAGCTGCCCGGCAGTGAGGAGGAGCTGAGCTTCTCCCAGAATTATGCCTGCGAGGATTGCGGCATCAGCCTTTCGGAGCTGGAGCCCAGGATGTTCTCCTTCAACAATCCTGCCGGCGCATGTCCTGCCTGTACCGGTCTGGGCTTCCAGCTGGTGGCGGATCCGGAGCTGGTAGTGCCGGACAAGACCAAATCCATCCTGGACGGAGCGATCCAGGTCAGCGGCTGGCAAAGTGCCCGTACGGATTCTGTGTTCCGTATGTACTTTGAGGCGTTGGCCCAGAAGTACCGCTTTTCCCTGAATGTGCCTTTTTCCCAGCTTTCCAAGGAGGCTGTGGATGTGATCTTCTACGGCACCAAGGGGGAAAAACTGCGCATGACCTATAACCGTGGCAACGGTATGGGTGTGCTGGAGCAGCCCTTTGAGGGCATCATGAACAATATCAGCCGGCGCTATCGGGAGACCCAATCCGATGCGGCCAGAAAAGAGCTGGAAGAATGCATGGCAACCGCTCCTTGCCCCCATTGCGGCGGCAAGCGCCTGTCGGATATCGCCCGGGCGGTGACGGTAGGCGGCATGGGGATCATGGATTTCTGTGAGCTGAGCGTGGATAAGGCGCTGCGGTTCATGGAGGAGCTGCAGCTGGATGGCAATATGGCCATCGTGGCGGAGCAGATCGTAAGAGAGATCAAGGCAAGACTTCAGTTCCTGATGGATGTGGGCCTTTCCTATCTGACCCTTTCCCGTGCCTCCGGTACCCTGTCCGGCGGCGAAAGCCAGCGCATCCGTCTGGCGACCCAGATCGGATCTTCCTTGATGGGTGTTTTGTATATTCTGGACGAGCCTTCCATTGGCCTGCATCAGCGGGATAACGACAAGCTGCTGGCTACCTTGAAGCAGCTGCGGGATCTGGGCAATACCCTGATCGTAGTGGAGCATGATGAGGACACCATGCGCGCTGCGGACTACATCGTGGATGTGGGTCCCGGTGCCGGCAGCCACGGCGGCGAGATCGTTGCCACAGGCTCTCTGGATGCCATCATGGCCTGTCCCCGGTCGGTGACCGGCCAGTACCTTTCCGGCGTGAAAAAGATTCCTGTGCCTTCCTCCAGAAGACAGGGTAACGGTCAGCAGCTGAAGATCTGCGGCGCAGCGGAAAACAATCTGAAAAATATCGATGTAACCATTCCCCTGGGGACGCTGACCTGCGTCACCGGTGTGTCCGGCTCCGGTAAGTCCAGCCTGGTGGGTGAGGTCCTCAATAAGACTCTGCTGGGCAGACTCAACCATGCCCGCACCCGTCCCGGTGCCTGTCGGTGCATCGAAGGCATCGAGCAGCTGGACAAGGTCATCGATATCGATCAAAGTCCCATCGGCAGAACGCCCCGTTCCAATCCTGCCACCTACACGGGATTGTTCAATGACATTCGGGATCTGTTCGCCTCCACCAATGATGCCAAGATCCGTGGCTATGGCCCCGGCCGATTCAGCTTCAATGTGAAAGGCGGTCGCTGCGAAGCTTGCTGCGGCGACGGCCTGGTGAAGATCGAGATGCACTTCCTGGCGGATGTGTATGTACCCTGCGAGGTCTGCCATGGCGCCCGATACAACCGGGAGACTCTGGAGGTGCAGTATAAGGGCAAAAATATCTCCCAGGTGCTGGACATGACTGCGGAGGAAGCGGTGGATTTCTTTGAAAATCTGCCCAAGATCCGCAGAAAGGCTCAGACACTGGTGGAGGTGGGCCTGGGCTATGTGAAGCTGGGACAATCCAGTACCACCCTATCCGGCGGTGAAGCCCAGAGAGTCAAGCTGGCCACGGAGCTGGCCAGAGTTTCCACCGGCAAGACCATCTATGTGCTGGATGAACCCACCACCGGTCTGCATGCCGCGGATGTCCACAAGCTCATCGAGGTGCTGCAGAAGCTGGTGGATGCGGGCAATACGGTGCTGGTGATCGAGCATAACCTGGATGTGATCAAAACCGCCGACTATGTTCTTGACCTGGGTCCCGAAGGCGGCGATGGCGGCGGCTTCCTGGTAGCGGAGGGCACTCCGGAGCAGGTGGCGGCCACGGAGGGCAGCTATACCGGTCGGTATCTGCGCAGCTATCTGAAGTAAAAAAGTCACCGGTCTGCGCAGCAGACCGGTGGAAGGTCAATTCACTTTATTGGGTCCGTAAAGATGTGCCGGCAGGGATTCTGAAAGCTCAATGAGCCGATGATCCCGCTCGCCTGCATAGTCCACACGCATCACGGGCGTGCGCACGCGGCCTTCTATATCCTGGCGGATGGCCAGCGTCATGGTCAGCCGCACGCCGGAATCATCCTGCTCCAGCAGGACGGTGCCGCCGTGCTGGGAGGCAACGGAGCGGATCATAACCATGCCCAAACCGATGCCGAAGCGTCCGTCTTCAAGACCGGGCTGTCGCTGATAGCGGCGATATACGCTGGCGCGCAGATCCTCGGGGATGCCGTTGCCGTTATCGCTTACGGTGAGGTACAAACGGTGACCGCGGCGAACCAACTGCGCCTGAATGACACCGCCTGCCGGGGTAAATTTGATCGCGTTGGACAGAATGTTGCTGATGGCCCGCTCCAACCGCTCCGGATCTGCCAGAGAGTAGATACTCCCGGCGGTATTGGAAAATTCCATTTGGATCCCTGCCGCCTGGGCAAGGGGGATCACAGCTTCAAAGATCTCCTGTAGCAGCTGGGGAATATCCCTGGGTTCCTGCCGGGAATTGCTGCAGGTACAGTAGCGGTATGCATCTGACATGTTGCTGACGATGCGCAGCATCTGATACAGACTCTTGTTGATCCGGGCTACCTGTTCATCTGCTTCCGGCACATCAGAGCATCGCAAAAGCGGGAAAAGCTGGTCTGTCATTGCCATTAGGGATGCCAGGGGTTGGCGGATCTCCTGGGCTGCCAGTGCCATGGCCTGCAGCTCGGCAAATTCCTCGTCCTTTTCTACAACGAATACATCCATACCATCCAGCTTCGTCACATAAGCGCCCACCTCGCTGCCCAGCTGCAGCTGCAGGTACAGACAGCCGCCGGTGAAGGCTTCATATTCCTCGACACCGATACTGATCAACTGAACTACAGGGGTGCCGTCGGCGATGGGGATGCCCCTGGCGGCCTGATTGGTGCGGATGACCATGCCGTCTTTCACATAAAACGCAGGGTTGGTCAGAAGATCCAACATATCTGCAGATGTTTCATTCGTAACCATGATGTTCCTCCTCAAGGTATATCATGTGCAGGTTTTTCAAAGAAACCCGGAAGATTTCTTCGACGATATTCGCTCTTTGTCTTATTCTATCTAAGATTTGTAAAAATAGCAAGCAAAACCATGCATGAGGTGAAAAATATGTCGATCCATGATGGCCACAGGCAACGCTTGAGAGAACGCTTCCTCAGAGAGGGGCTGGATAATTTTGATGAACTGCAGGTGCTGGAGCTTTTGCTGTTCTATTGCGTTCCCAGACAGGATACCAATCCCATGGCTCATGCGCTGCTGGAGCGGTTCGGATCTCTGGCGCAGGTGCTGGAAGCGGATCCGGCGGAGCTGCGGAAGGTCCCCGGCATCGGCGACAATGCGGCGACCTTTTTAGCATTGGTCATGTCTGCCAGTCGCTACTACCAAGTGAATAAGGCATCTTCCGCAGTGATCCTGCCAACCATTGAGCAGTGCGGCAAGTATCTGCTGCACCGCTTCCACGGCCGCCGCAATGAGACCGTATTCCTGCTTTGTCTGGACGCCAAGTGCAAGGTGCTGTGCTGCAAGGAAGTGGGAGAGGGCAGCGTCAATTCCGCCGCGGTGCCCATCCGCAGGATCGTGGAGATCGCCCTGGGTGCCAATGCAACCTCTGTGATCCTTGCCCATAACCATCCCAGTGGTCTGGCGATCCCCTCCGGGGAAGATGTGCAGACAACCCGGCGCCTGGCCGCGGCGCTGGATGCGGTAGAGATCGTTCTTTCGGACCATATTGTAGTGGCGGAGGATGACTTTGTTTCTATGGTGCAGTCCGGAGTCTACCATCCGGACCGGTGCCGTGTGCTGATTTGACCGATGGGAGGTCTGTATGGATAAATTTCAGCTGGTATCTGAATTTCGTCCCACCGGCGATCAGCCCCAGGCCATCTCTCAGCTGGCCTTTGGCATTGAAAACGGCCTGCGGGAGCAGGTGCTTCTGGGCGTCACCGGCTCCGGCAAGACCTTCACCATGGCTTCGGTCATCGAGAAGGTGAATAAGCCCACGCTGGTGCTGGCCCACAATAAGACCCTGGCTGCCCAGCTTTGCTCGGAATTCCGGGAGTTTTTCCCGAATAATGCGGTAGAATACTTCATTTCCTATTACGATTACTACCAGCCGGAGGCGTATATCGCTCACACAGATACCTACATTGAGAAGGATGCCTCCGTCAATGAGGAGATCGACCGTCTGCGCCACAGTGCCACTTCCGCTCTGTTTGAGCGGCGGGATGTGATCGTGGTGTCTTCGGTCAGCTGCCTGTACGGTCTGGGTGACCCTATCGACTATCGCAGCATGGTGATCTCCCTGCGCGTAGGGCAGGAAAAGCCTCTGGATGAGGTGCTGAAAAAGCTGACGGAGATCCGCTACGAACGAAACGATCTGGACTTTTCCAGAAATAAGTTCCGCCTCCGGGGTGATACTTTGGAGGTCTATCCTGCCTACTGGTCCGGCAGAGCCATCCGCATCGAGTTTTTTGGTGATGAGGTGGACCGGATCAGTGAGATCAATGCGGTCACCGGTATGGCGGAGCGGTATGTGGATCATATCGCCATCTATCCCGCCAGCCACTATGTGGCCTCCCGGGAAAAGCTTCAGCGGGCGATGCTGGAGATCCAGCGGGAGTGCGATGAGCAGGTGGCCTGGTTCCGGGCAAGGGACAAGCTGCTGGAAGCCCAGCGCATCGCCCAGCGGACTGCCTACGATCTGGAGATGCTCACAGAGATCGGCTTCTGCAACGGTATCGAGAATTACTCCCGGGTGATCCAGGGAAGAGCACCGGGCACACCGCCCACCACGCTGCTGGATTACTTCCCCAAGGATTTTCTGATGTTTATCGACGAAAGCCATGTGACATTGCCTCAGTGCCGGGCAATGTACGCCGGTGACCGGAGCAGAAAGGACGCCCTGGTGAACTATGGCTTCCGACTGCCCTCTGCCTACGATAACCGCCCCCTGAATTTCGGAGAATTTGACAGCAAGATCAACCAGGTGGTCTATGTATCAGCGACCCCTGCTGAGTATGAACAGACACGCTCTGCCCAGACGGTAGAGCAGGTGATCCGTCCCACCGGTCTGCTGGATCCCATTGTGGAGGTGCGCCCCATTGAAGGCCAGATCGACGATCTGATCGGCAGGATCAATGAGCGCAGCGCCCGAAATGAGCGGGTGCTGGTGACTACGCTGACCAAGAAGATGGCAGAGGATCTGACGGTGTATCTGCAAAAGGCCGGCATCAAGGTGCGCTATATGCACTCGGACATCGGCGCTATGGAGCGGATGGAGATCATTCGGGATCTTCGCATGGCGAAATTTGATGTGCTTGTGGGTATCAACCTGCTTCGGGAAGGCCTGGATCTGCCGGAGGTGAGTCTGGTGGCCATTCTGGATGCGGACAAGGAGGGTTTCCTCCGGTCTGAGACCAGTCTGATCCAGACCATCGGCCGTGCCGCCAGAAATGCCGACGGCAGGGTCATCATGTACGCGGACAATATCACCCCCTCCATGCGCGCGGCTATGGACGAAACTTCCCGCCGCCGCCAGATCCAGAATGCCTATAATGAGGCCAACGGCATCGTGCCGAAGACGATCATCAAATCTGTCCGGGATTTGATCGAGATATCTTCTCCCACTGCGGAGCGCAAGGGCCGCAGCGGCATCAAGATGACCAGAGCGGAGAAGGAAAAGGAGATCGCCCGTTTGGAAAAGCAGATGAAGGAAGCTGCCCGGATGATGGAGTACGAGTACGCGGCGGTGCTGCGTGACCAGATCATCGAGCTTCGGGGAAACGGCATATAAACAAAAAACTTCCGCAGCAGCTGCTGCGGAAGTTTTGTTTTGGGAATTATTCCTCGTCCTCGTCGTCCACGGTGAACTCCAGGGTCTCACCGCAGTTGGGGCAGATGATGGAACCGGCCTCCAGGGTCTCCTCATCGAAATCGATGACGTTACCGCAGGCACACTCTACTTCGTAGATGGTGGTGTCCTCGTCGCCGAAGTCGAAGCCTTCCTCGTAGTCCTCGTCATCTTCTTCGTCGTCGATATCAAAGTAGTCCTCGTCCTCATCGAACTCGTCATGCTCGTCCTCATCGTCCATGATGAAGTCTTCGATGGCGTCCAGATCCTCTTCGATCTCGTCCAGTTCGTCAGAGATGGCGATGGTGGTGTTCTCCACATCGGTCAGCTTCTTGGTCACATCGGCCAGCAGCTCCACGATGCCGGAGATCATCTTGCCTTCGGCGGTCTCGGTGTTCAGGTTCAGACCGTCCATCAGACCCTTCAGGTAGGCGGACTTTTCAGAAATCGTCATAGCAATTCTCCTTTAGCGATCAAGCCTTGGAACGGCCCAGGTACTCGCCGGTACGGGTGTCGATCTGGATCTTGTCGCCCTCGTTGATGAACAGAGGCACCTTCACCTCAGCGCCGGTCTCCACGGTGGCGGGCTTGGTCACGTTGGTGGCGGTGTTGCCGGCAAAGCCAGGCTCGGTCTCAGTAACGACCAGGTCGACAAAGTTGGGAACTTCGACGCCGAAGACCTTACCCTTGTAGCTCATGATGGTGCAGATGTCGTTCTCCTTGACGAACTTGAAGGAGTCGTCCAGGTTGCTGCCGTCGATGGGCTCCAGCTCGTAGGTCTCCTGGTCCATGAAGTAGTACAGCTCGCCGTCGTTGTAGGAGTACTCCATCTTCTTTCTCTCGATGAAAGCGGTGGGGAACTTGGCAGAGGGGTTCAGTGAAGTTTCGGTCACGCCGCCGGTGATGACGTTTCTCATCTTGACGCGAACGAAAGCAGCACCCTTGCCGGGCTTAACGTGCTGGAACTCGATGACCTGCATAACCTTGCCGTCCATCTCAAAGGTAATGCCGTTGCGAATATCGCCTGCAGAAATCATAATAATATCCTCCTAGAATTGCCCCTTGCGGGGTTTGTATTTACATAGCTTTAGCCCATATATTCTACCGCAAAACGGCAGATATTGCAAGGGGGAAAGTGAATTTTTTTACAGAATTATGAGATTTTTCGGGCTGCGGGTGATATTTTCGCAGCCGTCGGCGGTAAAGATGACCACATCTTCGATGCGGACACCGAATTTGCCGGGCAGATAGATGCCGGGTTCCGCGGATGCCACGGAGCCAACAGGCATGCCCTCGGAGTTGCGGCCGTTGGGGCTGGGGCTTTCATGGACCTCCAGACCAAGGCTGTGGCCGTAGCCGTGACCGAAGTAGTCACCGTAGCCGGCATCGGTGATCACCTTTCGGGCGGCGCCGTCAATATCCTTGCCGGGGACGCCTGCTTTGGAGGCGGCGAGGCCTGCCAGCTGCGCTTCCAGAACGGTGTTGTACACCTTCTGCATTTCTTCGGTGGCAAAGCCGATAGCCACGGTGCGGGTCATATCGGAGCAGTAGCCCATATAGGAAGCGCCAAAGTCCATGGTGATGAAGTCACCTTCCTGGATACGCCGCTCACCGGCGACGCCGTGGGGCAGGCTGGTGTTGGGACCGGAGACCACGATGGGGTCAAAGGCAAGACCGGTGGCACCGTTCTTGTACAGGCAATAGATCAGCTCCGCCTGCAGCTCCAGCTCTGTCATACCCACCTTGATCCGGGGCAGGACCTCGGAAAGTGCTTTGTCGGTGATGGCCTGGGCCTTACGCATCAGTGCCAGCTCCCAATCCTCCTTGGTGCTGCGGAAGCCGTTGATGGCGGCGTTGTAGGGCACCAGCTTGGCATGGAGGTTTTTCTCGTAGCTGAGAAGCTCCACGGCCAGCAGATAGTTTTCCTCATAGCCCAGAGTGGTGATGCCAAAGTCAGCGATGGCATCGTTGATGCGCTTGACATAGCCGTGACCTGCCACATCCAGCACCTCAAAGCCCTTCAGATTGTTCTGGGCGGACTCGATATAGCGGGAGTCGGTGAAATAGCGGCAGCCGGCCTTGGAGACGATGGCGACGCCCTCAGCAATGTCAAATTCAGCGCCGTAATGGCGGCTGTAGCGGCTGGTCAGCAGCAGACCGTCGACCTCGCCGTCCAGCAAGGTGAGATACTTATCAAGATTTTTCATGGTCGATTCTCCTTTTCTTTGCAGCAAAAATGAATGGCTTCTCAGCTACATGACGCAGCTTCAGCCAGAAATTATGATTGTGGATGGCTTTGACCAGAATGGAGGTCACACCGGCGCAGTTGGCACCCAGGGTATCGGTGTAGATCTGGTCACCTGCCAAAGCGCATTGACTTGCCGGCAGGTCAAACCGGGCAAGGCACGCCTGGATGCCCTTGGAGAAGGGTTTCCTGGCATGGGTGATGCAGGGAATGCCATAACGGTCGCAGAAGATCTTCACCCGATCCTTGCGGCTGTTGGAAACCACGCAGATGGCAATATCGGAATCCAGCATCCGGCGCAGCCATTGCTCCATCCGCTGGGTGGGAATGCTGGTGGTTTAGGGGACGATGGTGTTGTCAAAATCCAGCATCAGCAGCCGGATGCCGAGGCTGCGGAGCAGCTGTGGTGTCAGCTGGGTCACATCTTCGGCAATGTGCTTTGGCAGTAGGGAAAAAGACATATTGCAGACCGCACTTTCATAAAATATACAGCATTATAACACGAAAGGCGGGATTTGTCTATGCCAATCCCTTGCTATCTTGCCATGACTGCGGCGGAATATGCCCGGGCAAAGGAGCTTCCCGGGCGGCTTGCCTGGATGGCCTGCCATTTTGCTCCCTATGGCACGGGGGTAGTAAACCTTCCGGAACAGCTGCCGGAAGGATCGGTGCTGATGCTCAATGATAGGATCCCTATTTGTGGACACGATCCGCTGCTGGTAGCAGATATGCTCTCCCGGTCCATCCGGCAAAAACATTATGCCGCGCTTGTGCTGGATCTGCAGCGCGGTGATGAGGAAACGGCAGATATGGTAGCTGTGCTGCGGAATATAGAGTGTCCGGTGGTGGTGCCGCAGCATCTGGCAACGCAGGAGGATATCGTACTGCTGCCGCCCATCCCACCGGATCAGCCGGCGGAGGAATATCTGGCGCCCTGGCAGGGAAGAAGGGTTTGGCTGGAGGTGTCTTCCTGGGGGCAGATGATCACGGTCTCGGAGCATGGGGCTTCCGGAAAAAGCACCTTAGAGGCTTCCCGGGAAGAGGGCTTCGCAGACGAGAAGCTCTTTTGCCATTACCGTCTGGAGCTGGGGGAGACGGCGAGATTTTATTTGTGGCGCACATGGGAAGATCAGCAAAAATTGCTGGATGCAGCTGAAAAAATGGGTGTCATGGCTGCCATCGGGCTTTACCAGGAGTTGGGGTAATAAAAAATATCGGCAGTCCCGAAGGACTGCCGATATACTATTTAAGGATTACTCCTGAGTGGAACGGCGTGCGGCCAGCTCCTCAGTCATCTGAGCCAGAGTCTTCTTGTCGATGTTGTAAATGAGCGCAACACCCACGAACTGGCAAACAGCACTGAAGGTGTACAGGCCTGCAACCAGCCAGCACAGTCTGCCGGCGGTCTCAACGGACTGACCGATGGTACCCAGGGAGGAAACATAGCCGATCAGGGGAGTGCCCATGATGGCGATGACGGCTGCGGGGCCAACACCCTGAGCCAGCTTACGGAAGAAGGAGTGCAGTGCGTAGACAACGCTCTCCTCACGCTGGCCGAACTTCCACTCCTGGTAGTCGATGGCATCACCCATCATAGCCCAGGAAACGCAGTTATAGAAGCCCATGCCCAGACCAAAGAAGATCAGGCCGACCATGTAAACCATGAGCTGGAGCTTCATGGGGAACAGGGGGAAGGTGCACAGGATGGCACCGCCGATCAGACCGGCGACGGAGCCGATGGAAGCAACTTCCTTCTTGCCGTACTTCTTGACCAGCTTGGTGGCGAAGGGCATGAAGATGAACATGGGCAGGAAGCCGACCATCATGACCAGACCGGACATGGAGGCATTGCCAAAGTGGGTAGCGAACATAATGGTGTTGGCGGTGCCGGCGGACTGCATGCCAAGGAACATACCCATAGCAGCGATGGTGCAGCCAACAGCGGGACGGTTCTTCATGAAGGTGCCGAAGGACTTGATCAGGTTGACCTTCTCGCCGCCCTCGTCGTTCAGGTGAGCATACTCATTGCCACGGATGGTGATGTTCTTAAGCATGAAGATGAAGAATACGAATGCCAGAACGCCCATGATCAGAGCGGCCCAGAACACGTTCTCGCCCAGCAGGACTTCGATCTGGCTGCCGGTCAGGGGGCTCAGGACCTTGTCGCCGGCCTGGTAAGCTTCGCCGGTAACAGGATTGGTGAGGAAGTTCTCGGGAGCGAATGCGCTCTCAGCGCCCTCGGGGATCTCGATCTTATCCAGGAACCAGGTGGGATTTGCGGGATCGAAGGTAACCTTGTTCCAGATCAGCATGGGCAGGATCATGCCGGGGACCATGCCGCCGACAGCGCCGCCGATGGAGCGGAACACGGACAGCTGAGCTCTCTCACCGGCATCTTCGGTAACGATGTTCAGCATGGTGCCATAGGGAACGTTGGCCATGGTGTAGGCAGCATCCCAGATCACATAGCCGACGATGAACAGCATGGCCTTGACCACAACGGGAGCGTTGGGGAAGGGAAGGAAGACGGCTGCGCCGCCGACCAGCAGGCCCAGAGCGCCGATCAGGATGTAGGTCTTATACTTACCCAGCTTGTACTTTCTCTTGTCATTGTCGATGAGAGTGCCGATCAGGGGGTCGTTGATCGCGTCCCAAACCTGGACAGCCAGCAGCAGCAGGGAGAACAGACCGGTATGGATCATCATGAACACGAGCCAGAAGGTCTGCACAGTGTTCTTCAGACCAAAGCTCAAGTTACAGCCAGCATCACCGGCTGCGTAGGCAAGCTTGTCGCGAATGCCAAACTTGCGGTAACCCTTTTCGTCAAGGGCAACGGGTTTCTTTGCCATATGTTATCCTCCTTAATTTTTGCAGGACATACCCGCACTAATCATAATCATTATAATTGTTTCGAATATATTAATAAAGACCCAAAATGTCACTTTTGTGACACCTTATACTGAAAAACCGAAGGTAATATTTGTCATAGCGCACAAAAAGGTTGACGATTTTACAGGATTTGTTATAATAATAGCGGAAGGAAGGGGATCTGATGTACAAGCAGTGCAGAACCGAGCAATCCGCTGCCCGGCAAAGGCAGATGGAACAGGGATTGGTGGCGATCATGGGCAGCGCGCGCTATGAGGATATCACCGTCAGCGACCTGTGCGAAAAGATGAATATTCCCCGCAAGTCATTTTACCGCTATTTTTCCAGCAAGGACGGGGCGCTCCATGGCCTCATCGACCATACCTTGATGGACTACGAGATGTTTGATATCAAGAGCATCCGCACCGGCAGATCTCTGGAAAAGGAGCTGGCAAGATTCTTCCGCTTTTGGCAGCAGCAGAGGCTGATGCTGGACGCGTTGGAGCGCAGCGGCCTCAGCGGCATCCTCATCGAGCGTTCCATCAGCTATTCCGTCACGGAAGGCGGTTTTCCCGGCCGTTTTCTTTCTCAGGAGCGGGTCCAGATGCGCAAGCACCTGGTCAGATTCGCGGTGTGCGGTCTGATGACTATGATGCTCCAGTGGCATCACGACGGTTATGCCGAAGATGTGGAGGACATGGCCAGGATCGCCGCCCGTCTGGTGACCCAGCCGCTGTTTCCCAATCTGGAGCAAATTTTGTAAAATGATCCCCGGCTTTGGTGGTTATGCGCAAAGTCGGGGAATTTCTTTTGGTTACCCGTGTCACAGTTGGGGCGGTTTTGGTACTGTTGCCGGAATCTGTCGGCAGGTATAATATAAATGGCGAATGCCGAAATTTAGGATGTTAAAGGAGAGTTGAACCCCATGGCTCAATTTGTAAAACTTGCAGGCGCAGGTCTTGAGAAGCTGCGTACTGTGGACGAGCGTCTTGTCTCTTATAATGTGGAAATGACCGAGGTCACCGGCGGTACCTTCTGGAAGGATTATTCCGAGGCTCAGGTGGACGGCACTGAGGAGTTCCCCGTGATCAAGGATTGGTCCAATATGGGCAATCTTCAGCAGTGGTACGATCCCATCGACACTACCAATCCCCGCCTCATCAAGCTGGCCAAGGAGCTGGGCGCTGCCTGGGTCCGTGTGTCCGGTACCTGGGCTAACAAGACCTACTATGACTTTGAAGGCAAGTATGCCGACGGCACTGTGCCCGAGGGCTTCCAGAATGTGCTGACCAAGCAGCAGTGGCTGAACCTGCTGGACTTCGTCCGTGCCATCGACGGCAAGCTGCTGGTGTCCATTGCCAACTGCCCCGGTATCCACGCGGCTGACGAGCCTATGCCTTTTGAGCAGGCTGAGCTGCTGTTCAAGACCTCCAAGGAATACGGCGTGCCCATTTCCGCAGCCGAATTTACCAACGAGCCCAACCTGATCGCCCTGTCCGGTCTGCCCAGGGGCTATACCGCCGCGGATCATGCCCGTGACCACGATCTGTTTGGCGCATGGCTGCGGGAGAACTATCCCGAGTGCCTGTTCGTAGGTCCCTGCACTGTGGGTGACATCAATCTGTTCGGCTCTCTGGAAGGCGCCGGCGGCGGTATGGCCGCAGGCTTCCAGATGGTCACCACCGAGGATCTGCTGGGTGAGTACAAGTCCCCCATGGATGTATTCAGCTACCACTACTACAACGGCGTTTCTGAGCGTGGCGCTGCCATGGGCGGCCACTGGCCTTATGAGGCTGCTCTCTCCGAGCAGTACCTGGATGTGGCGGGCAACTGCGCACGGCAGTATGTGGCCCGTCGTGACAGATATGTCCCCGGCGGCCAGATGTGGGTCACCGAGTCCGGTGATGCCGGCTGCGGCGGCAATACCTGGGCTTCCACCTATGTGGATGTACCCCGTACCCTCAATGAGCTGGGCGATTTCTGCACCGTGACCGACGGCGTGATCTTCCACAATACCCTGGCTTCCTCCGACTACGGTTACCTGAAGCACGGCACCTTCCTGCCCCGGCCCAACTATTTCGCGGTGCTGCTGTGGAACCGGCTGATGGGCAACACCGTCTATGCTGCCGGTGAGCAGATCCGTGAGGGCGCCCATGTCTATGCCCACTCCCGTAAGGACGGCAAGGACGGCTATGTGTACCTGGTGATCAACAATTCCAGAGAAGCTACCACCGTGGAGCTGCCCGGTGAGGCTGAGGTGTACGCACTGACCGGCAACGGCAAGCTGCGCAGCCGTACTATGCTGCTTAACGGCAAGGAGCTGGTGCTGGGCGAGAACGATGAGCTGCCTGCCCTGGAGGGTGTGAAGGCCTCCGGTACCGTGGAGGTCGCTCCCGGCGGCTGCACCTTCTTCGTGATCTGATCCCTAAATCCAAGAGGACGCACAGAGACCTGTGCGTCCTTTTTTTGTACGCAAGCATGGAAACCATTGCAATTTTCGACAGGCTTTGTTATAATTGCTCCAAATGCTGCAAAAGGAGAGATCATTATGGCAAAGAAAAAGTGGGGAGACCGGAAAGACGGCATCTGGCTGAAGGATATTCCCGCCATGAACCGCATCATGCCGGCATTGATGCCCAACCGGGCGGACAATGAGGCCCACATCAGCGTGGATATCGACCTGCGGCCCATCGTCGCCTACCTTGAGAAGCTGAACGAAGGCCGGACGGAGGATAAGTATACCTTCTTCCATCTTGTCAGTGCCGCTATCGGTAAGGCTTTCATCCTGCGTCCGAAGATGAATCGCTTCGTGTGCAATAATAAGCTGTACCAGCGCAAGGATGTGACCGTGGCATTTACCGTGAAGAAGCGCTTTGATGACCATGCGGAAGAGGCGCTGGCATTCTTTACATACGATCCCAAGGAGACCCTGGAGAGCTACCATAAGAAGATCATGAAGGTGATCCATCAGACCAAGAGTTACGAGGAGAAGGATACCTCCACCGGCGCCATGGATATCGTGTGCAAGCTGCCCCAGTGGCTGATCACCGGCATCGTCAAGATGGTGCTGTGGCTGGATAAGCACGGCTGGGCCCCGGATTTCCTCATCGGCTCCGATCCCAACCACGCGGCCATCTTTCTGAGCAACCTGGGCTCCATCGGCCTGCCCGGCGGGTATCATCACCTGGTCAACTGGGGTACCAATTCCTGCTTCGTGGTCGTTGGTAAGAAGTATATGAAGATGGAGTATGACAAGGATGGCAATGGCGACCTGCATGAGGTGCTGCCCCTGGGCATCACTCTGGATGAGCGCATTGCCGACGGCTACTATTATTCCGGCACAGTGGCGCTGGTGAAGGAACTGCTGGAGCATCCCCAGCTGCTGGAAATGCCTGCCGATACTCCTGTGGAATATTCCATCCGCAAGTAAAGTACACTTGACAAAGACTCCCTTTGGGTTTATAATTCTACCTGCGGTCAAACCTGTGGCCGCAGATATGGGCTTGTAGCGCAGCTGGGAGCGCACCACATTCGCATTGTGGGGGTCGGGAGTTCGAATCTCCTCAAGTCCACCAATAAAAAAGCCGCCTTCGGGCGGCTTTTTTATTGGTGGCCTTGAGAAAGAGATTCGAAGATCTAAA
>JBGVJN010000007.1:0-2709 GCA_045129455.1 Faecousia sp.
TTTACAGTCTGTCCCCTTTGGCCACTCGGGAATTCCCCCATATGAAGTTCTCTGTTCGAGCGTCTGCAGGTAACTCTGATTGGAGCCGGTAGACGGACTCGAACCCCCGACCTGCTGATTACAAATCAGCTGCTCTACCAACTGAGCTATACCGGCGGCTCAAACAGAACACGCTTATTATAGCGACGGCATCTGTATTTGTCAAGCATTATTTTTGCTTTTTTGCAAAAGAAAAATGTAACCCCTGCTTGCATAGGGAAATAGAATATGATATATTATGTGTCAATGTGTCGTAAAATGTCGATGCGAAGCTGATTGAAGGACAGTGTATTTATGAAAACGTTTCTATCTACTTTGAAAACGTTTCTTTCTACTTTAAAAGGGAAGATCATTTTCGGCGCCGTGGCGCTGCTGGTGCTTGTGGGTGCTGTAGCTGGCGGCTATGGCCTGTGGTCTTATTTTGTTCCCAAGTTCCAGGATCTGACCCTGGAGCTGGGCAGCCCGGCTGTGACGGTGGAGGACTTCCTTACCAAACACGGAAAAGCGGAAAAGGCGGCCTTTGCGGTTGACTTTACCATGCCAACCAAGGCAGGCACTTACCCGGTCACCTTGATCCACGGAAGCAGGGAAGAGACGGTAAACCTGATCCTTGAAGATTCTGCCGCGCCTGCGGTGACCTTCCGGGATGTTCATTCTCCGCTGAATTCCCGCCCGGTGCCGGAGGACTTCATCGAAAACGCGGAGGATCTTTCCGGCTGGACGGCAAGCTTCCTGATTGCGCCTGCCGATGGCCTGGAGGACAGCAGCGTGACGGTTGCCGTCAGTGACCCCTTTGGCAATACCACCACCGGTCAGTGCGATTTGACCTACCGCTGGCTGAAGCCGGAATACAATCTGGAGCTGGGTCAGCAGCTGACCCGCCAGGACCTTCTGTATTTCTCCGAAAGCATCCACCTGGTCAGCCAGGAGGATATTGATGCCATCAATGCCTCCGGCATGGGCGAATATACCGTCGAAAGCACCTATGAAGGCATCACCTGGAGCTGCAAGGTCACTGTGGCCGATACGGTCGGCCCGGTGCTGACGGTGCAGGGTGTGAAGGCATACTCCTTCGAGACCGTGAAGCCGGAAGCTTTTGTGACCGAGTCTGCGGATATGACCGGTGTGAAGGAGCTGCGCTTCGAGGCAGATCCCGATATGACCCTGGAAGGGGAACAGACGCTGGTGATCGAAGCGGAGGATACACTGGGCAATATTTCCCGGACGGAAGTCACCTTGACCGTAATGATGGATAAGGATGCTCCCTGGTTCGTGGGCATCAAGGATCTGATCATCCCTGTGGGCATTACCCCCAGCTGGACCGAGGGCATCTGGGCAAAGGATACGGTGGACGGCTTTATCCACTATTCCTTCGATCCTTCTTCTGTAAATCTGAATGTGGGCGGCACCTACATCATGCGCTATAAGGCCGAGGACCGGTCCGGAAATGTGACCTATGCCCGGCGGAAGGTCATCGTGCAGCAATCCGAGCAGGATCGGCAGGAGCTGATCGCGGAAATGGCCGCCAAGGCCGGTGATGATCTGGAATCCATCCGCCAGTTTGTGCGAAATACCATCGGCTACAATACCAACTGGGGTGGCGACGATCCCGTATGGTACGGCTTCAAGACCCTCAGCGGCAACTGCTATGTCCACGCCATGTGCCTCAATGCCATCCTGGAGGCCAAGGGCTATAAGACCTGGCTGGTAGGCTGCAAAGATAAGAGCCACTACTGGTCCATCGTGGAAGTGGAGGAGGGGGTTTACCGCCATATCGATGCCACCCCGGATGCGCCGCACCACAATAAATATGAACTGATGACCGACGAGCAGCGGATGGAAACGCTGATGAGCGTACCCAATAACGGCTATGATGCCCGTAATTGGGACCGCAGTGCCGTACCCGAATGTAAATAAGGAGAAATGACTATGAAGAAACTTACTGCGATCCTGCTTTGCCTGCTGATGGTACTGATGCTTGCCGCCTGCGGCCAGGATCAGCCCGAGGCACCCCAGCCCGAGACTCAGGGCAGCCAGCCTACCCAGGACAGTCAGCCTGAAAGCCAGCCCACCCAGGACAGCCAGCCCGAAAGTGAGCCTTCCCAGGATACTGAGCCCAGCGGAACTGAGCCGAACCCGGAACAGGCGGATCTGTTCAGCTTCACCTTCCAGGGCATCAAGCTGACGCCCGGCGCAGCCTTTGTGCCGGATGCCATGCCCAAGCCCGATGCTACTTATGAGATCCCCAGCTGCGCCTTTGAGGGCGTGGATACGGTCTATAGCTATGCCGCTCTGGAGGTCACTGCCTGCGGCCCTGTGGGTCAGCAGCAGATCTACTCCGTGTTCCTGGTGGATGTGAATACTCCCACCGGCGAAGGCATCTACATGGGTGATACCAAGGCGATGGTCATTGCCGCCTACGGCAGCGGCTATGTGGAAAACGGCACCGAGTGGGTCTATACCAAGGGAAATACCACCCTGCACCTGCTGTTCCAGGGTGATACCATCATCAGTATCGAATACAGAATGGCATAAATCTTTGCACGGGCGGAATTTTCCGCCCGTGTTTTTCCTTCTCTAGAGTGGAAAGCCTTTTGGGGACGATGTGGTCATCGTCCCCTACGCATTGCCGTAGGTTCGATTCCCTTGTAGGGGAGGGTCTTGACCCTC
>JBGVJN010000008.1:0-2511 GCA_045129455.1 Faecousia sp.
GATCTGCTATGTCATAATACTTCCGTACAGTACCGTGCAGTGTCTGGCAGTGCCAGTCACTGCCGGAGAAAGGTTGGTATTATCATGAACAGCGGATTACAAGTGTACAATGAGCAGAACAGGCTCTCTGAGTGGGCGCAGCTGGTCTCCCGGTGCAGAGGCAGCGGGATGACCGTGCGTCAATGGTGTGAGGAGAATGGCATCAGCATTTCCTCTTACTACAAATGGCAGCGAAAGGTTTATGATCTTGTTCAGGCGCAGCAGGAAGCCCGTTTCGTAGAGGTGACACCTGTGCAGCCATCATCCGTCGCCGTCAGCGATGTGGCCGTAACCGTTCGCATTGGCGGAGCTGAGGCAGATATCCATTCCGGTGCGGATGCGGCAACCGTGGAGATGGTGCTGCGGACATTGAAGTCATGCTGAATGATTTCAAAGGTGCGGACCATGTCTTCATAAAATGCGGCCGGACGGATCTGCGCATGGGCATAGACGGTCTGGCTGCGCTGGTCCAACAGGAGATGAAGCTGGATCCGTTCAGTAATTCATTGTTCCTGTTCTGCGGCACACGGCGGGATCGCATCAAAGCGCTGTACTGGGAAGGGAACGGATTCGTTCTGCTGTACAAGCGTCTGGAGTCCGGTTGCTTCCAATGGCCCAGGAAAGAAAGCGAAGCAAAGGCGCTTACACCTCAGCAATACCGGTGGCTCATGGAGGGGCTGAGTGTGGATCAGCCAAAGGCACACAAGCCGGTTTCCGGGCTGGAAATTATTTGAGAAATTGTAAGTTTTTCTGTACTTTTCGTTGGAAATGTGATATAATCATAGTATGAAAAAGACAGAAAAGAACCAGACAAGTACCGGGGAAACCATCACGATTTCCCGCGCGGAATATGAGAAATTTCTGGGTCAGGAGCAGAAGCTTCTGACCCAGAACGAACGTATATCCCATTTGGAAAACCAGGTGGAGGTCCTCATGGAAGCTCTTCGCCTTGCCCAGCACAAGCGATTCGGCGCATCTTCCGAAAAGAGCGAGGAGACCTTTATGGAGCAGCTGAGCTTGCTCTTCAACGAAGCGGAAACTTTTTCGGACGCCGGAGAAAAAGCGGATACTGCCGAGGAAAAAGCCGCTGGGGAGAAGGCGCATAAGCGTCGCAAGAAGCACGAGTATACGCTGGACAACATTCCGGAAGGCATTCCCGTGGAGCGGGTGGAGCACCGTCTGGAGGGTGAGAATCTGGTGTGTCCCCAGTGCGGTGATGCCATGGTCGAGATCGGCAAGGAGATCGTCCGCACCCTGAAAATGATTCCTGCCCAAACGATCGTCCGGGAGGATATTTACTATACCTACGCCTGCAGAAAGTGCAGCGAAGAAGCCGACGAGGGCTGCGAAACCCCCATCGTAAAGGCTCCCCACGAGAAGAACATCATCCCCGGCAGCTTTGCCACCCCGGAGGCCGTTGCCCATATCATGCACCAGAAATTCGTCATGGGTGCACCGATCTACCGGCAGGAGCAGGAGCTGAACCGGCAGGGGATCTCTCTCAGCCGCCAGACCATGTCCAACTGGATCCTGAAAGCATCTGAACTGTATCTTGCGCCAGTGTATGAGCAGCTCCATGCGGAACTGGTGAAGCGGGAGGTTTTGCACTGTGACGAAACCACGCTGCAGGTGCTCCACGAACCGGGAAAGAAGCCGGAAAGCGACAGCTATATGTGGCTGTACAGGACCAGCGGCGATACGGCCAGACCGATTGTGATGTACGAATACCAGCCCGGTCGCGGTGCAAAGCACCCGAAAGAATTTCTCAAAAACTTCAATGGCTACCTCCACACGGACGGCTACGCCGGATACCACAATCTTCCGGATGATATTACAGTTGTTGGCTGTCATGCGCACCTTCGCCGGAAGTTTGACGAAGCAGTAAAATCCCTGCCCAAGGGTAAAGTAAAGGGCAGTTCTGCATCCCAGGGACTGGCATACTGCAATCTGCTGTTTGAGATTGAACAGGGACTTGCGGATAAATCTGCGGAAGAACGATACAAGGAGCGGCTGGAGCAGGCAAAGCCTGTTTTAGACGCGATGTTCGCATGGGCAAATGTCAGAACCGCCGCACCGAAGTCCGCTCTGGGCAAGGCGCTCCATTATCTAAAGGAGCAGTGGCCATACCTGACGAACTACCTCAAGGATGGCAGACTGGAGATCTCCAATAACCGGGCAGAGAGAAGCATTAAGCCTTTTGTGATTTGCCGGAAGAACTTCCTTTTTGCAAATACACCCAAGGGAGCTACCGGCAGTGCGGTGATATTCAGCCTGATCCAGACGGCTATTGAGAACGGGCTGGATCCTTACAGATATCTGACCTGGCTGATGAAGCAGGCAAAGGATGTCGAACTTGAGAATCCGGAAACAGTACAGGCGCTGTTGCCCTGGAATGCTCCGGCAGAGTGCCGAACCAAGTGAATCTGATTGCTGGCTCCGAGCTTAATCTCGGAGCCAGCATTTGTTATGCGC
>JBGVJN010000009.1:0-9390 GCA_045129455.1 Faecousia sp.
ATGAATGCGGATGTATATCTGGAAGAAGCGATGCTGGATAAGATCCTGCAGACCCAGCTCTCCCCTGTCATGTTTGCTGACGGTACCCGCAAGGAGGAAGCCGACTACAAGTTTAAGTACACCGACGGAATCCTGGAAAAATATGGCAAGGATCTGACCGGCGACGACATTTCCGGCGAGTATATCGGCATCGGCCGCTTCAGCAGAGAATTTATGCCGGAATTCCTGGCACAGCTGGAGGAAATGATCAGCACCCAGCGCCACAGTGTCTGGTGGGAGAATATCCTCTATGAGATGGTGGGCAGCCGCAATGTCTATGTTGCTTCTCTCGACGGTCTTTTCTGGGCCGAAGTTGACTACATTGAGGACTACGAGCGTATTTTGAGACATCGGGGATTTGATTCGCTGATTCGATCCTAAAAGAAAGATCCCCGTACAGGGGGTCTTTTTTTATTATTTACAAAAAATTATCGTTTCCTCTTCTTTGCGTGGTATAATATAGGAAATAACCGCCAATAGAAAGGACCGGAACAATCATGATTTGGCTGTTAATTTCAGCTGCACTGCTGGTTGCTATTTTACTGATTTGCGCATATACCTACAAAATTTGCTTCTATTCTCCCAAAGACCGCTTGGAAGATCCCTATTCCGAGATGGAGATCGACCAGTATGAGGATGCTCTGGATGACATCCACAGATGCACCTCGCTCATGGAGAGGACTCCCTTCAAGTGGGTCAATATCCGCTCCTGGGACGGAACGCCCTTGCGCGGACGGTATTACCATACCGCTGACGGGGCGCCGGTAATGCTGATGTTCCACGGCTACCGGAGCATGGCGCTGCGGGATTGTGCCGGCGGATTTTTGCTTGGAAAAAAGCTGGGCTTCAACATTCTTGCTGTGGATCAGCGTGCCCATGGCGGCAGCGGCGGCAGGACCATCACCTTTGGCGTGAAGGAACGCCGGGATTGCCAGAACTGGGCGGAATTCGTCGCAAATTGGCACGGACTGGATACCCCGGTGATCCTGGCAGGACTGTCCATGGGCGCTGCGACAGTGCTGATGGCATCCGACCTCCCCTTGCCTTCCAATGTCGTGTGTATCACCGCCGATTGCCCCTATTCTTCCGTGGGTGGCATTCTTCGTAAGGTCAGCAAGGACGAGGGTTACCCAGCCAAACTGATCTATCCCTTCCTATGGCTGGGAGCGAGGATTTTTGGTAACTTTAACCCTTCCGCAAGCTCTGCCGTTGCTTCTGTCGCCAATACCAAGGTGCCGATCCTGCTGATCCATGGGGAACAGGACGACTTCGTTCCCTGCGATATGAGCCGGGAGATCTTTCGTGCCAACCCAGATGCCGTAACGCTGCAGACATTCCCCAACGCCGGACACGGCCTGTCTTATATGTCCGATCCTGTTCGCTACGAACAGATCACGGTAGATTTCTTTAGAAAGATCCCCAAATTGAAGGAATATATGGAGAGAGATAAAAATGATCATTGATGTAGCTGCTGCCCTGATCCGCAATGATGAGGGACAATTTCTCATTTGCCAGCGCCCGGCCCATAAGGCCAGGGGGCTTCTGTGGGAATTTGTTGGAGGAAAACGGGAATCGGGAGAAACTCTGGAGCAAACACTGGTCCGGGAATGCATGGAGGAACTGGATATTACAGTGGAGGTAGGTAGGATCTATGCTCAGCTGCTGCATGAATACCCCGATATCCACATCCGGCTAACGCTCTTTGAATGCACCATCGCGCAAGGCACGCCCAGGGCCTTGGAACATAACGCTATCACCTGGATCTCCCCTGCCCAGATCCCCCAGTATGACTTCTGCCCCGCGGATACGGATATTCTTGAGATGCTTATGGCGGAAATTCTTTGACATTCCGGCAAAGGAATGGTACAATGACCTTAGAGCCATAAATAAGGAGGTTATCCCATGAACAAAAAGATCGTCACTATCAGCCGCCAGTTTGGCAGCGGCGGACGCACCGTGGGACGCATGGTGGCGGAAGCCATGAATATCCCCTTTTATGACAAAGAGCTTGTGGAGCAGATCGCTCTGGAGACCGGCTTTGCCCCCACTTTTGTGGAAGAGCACGGCGAGCATGCTCCCGGTAAAAGTCTGCTTTCCTATGCGTTTGCGCCCCAGGGTGTCCCCGGTGTTATGAACGGCCTGTCCACGGCTGATTTTCTCTGGAACATCCAGTGCAGCGCCATTTTGCAGCTGGCTGACAAGGGTCCTTGCGTAATCGTCGGCCGCAACGCGGACTACATCCTGAAGGATCGCAAGGACGCGCTGCATGTGTACATCCATGCGGATATGGACTACCGCGCTGACCGTATCGTAAGACTATACGGCGATTCCGAAAAGAGTCCTCAGACCAGACTGAAAGAAAAGGATAAGCGTCGCAGCGTTAACTACCAGCACTACACCGGACGGAACTGGGGTGCTGCCGAGAACTACGATATCTGCCTCAATACCGCAAAAATCGGCGTTGAGAACGCGGCACAGGTAATTTTGTCCCTTTTGAAGGAAGAAGAATAAAAAGCGGCGGGACTTCCCATGGAAGTGCCGCTGAAATTTTATTATCTGTTCAGTGGAGGACGCGCTTTCAGACCGCTGATAAAGAGCGCAAGCGCAGCAAGCATAAAGATCACCGAAAATTCATAAAGCCATTCGCTTAATGAGATCCGGCCAAGATTGAAAAGCAGCACCCGCAACGCGGCGCAGCCAATGATCAAGGTGTTGAAAATAGGACGGATGGGAAAATAGCCTCCCACTGTAAGGAGCAGCAATCCTCCGGCTGACAAATATCCTACGAGCCCCAAAACCGCCTGCAATGTCGATCCGGAAAACAAGCTGCTCACAGCCAGCAGAAGCAGGAATCCCGCTCCAAGGATCGAGATAAGTCCGGGATTATTCAGCTGCAACACTCCCAGCAGCACGATCATGCCACCACAAAGGAGCAGCGGAAGGATCATATCCAGCAGGATCTGGCCGATACCAAAGGAATCCAGAGAGGATACACCGAAGAAGTACACCATCCGGAAGAAGAAGGACAGGCCCATCAGTGTGCAGGAGGTGGCAAGATATTTATTGGGCGCAGGGATCACGAAGCGTACATATTGCTTTAGTGCCATTTTGTTCACTCCTTATTTCTATATAACCAGGGATACTCAAACAGTAGCGGCTTCCTTGTCATGAATGTGGATGCTGACGCCGTTGACCTCCACATTCTCTTCCGCATTGATCAGAATGTACTTCACGCCGCCGATCACTCTGGTCTCGATCAGGTCTGCCTTATCCGGCGCGACCTTGATGGAAACATCCGGAGTTTTGATCTCAAAGCGCTTATTGTCGATGATGTTCTTGGGATGCAGCTCAGCCTCAAAACCGAAAGCTTCATCATAATCGATGCTGAACTTGGCCACATGAGGCTCAGACACGCCGCAGGAGGTCAGCACTTCCCTAACCTCATTCTTGGTCACCGTCAGGGCTTCGGGGCTTCTGCTCTCCTTGTGCAGCTCGATGCGCTGGCACAGCTGATCATGAACTGCCTGCACTACATCCAAGCTGCATTCCTGATCCAGGGCGCTGCCCAAAAGTGCCTCAAAGGAACGCTTCTGCTCCGCAGCAGGCTTGGGGATGGGCGTATGGAAGATGGCATCCACAAAGCCATCGTGATTTTCCTTGGGACTATGGGTGTAATACAGAGCGTTATAGATGTTCGTGGATCGGTTATCAAAGGCCGGGAACAGGAAGCCAAGCTCCGGCGCGGAGACTACATTGGTGATGTTGCCGTCATGAAAGATCCTGTCCTCCGGGATGTAATGAAGGGTGGGTTTGGTCTGCTTGACAGGGCAGATCGCACACAAAAGATAAGTGTAGGTCTCGTCAGAACGGCCGGAGTCCCCTTCCCCATCCTTGCTCTTAAAAGGTACATCGTAGCTGTCACAGCCGATGAGGATCAGATAGTTTCCATCCAAAGGTTTTGATTGGACTACCTTCTGATAGAAGGCCTGCAGCATCTCGCCATCCTGCAGCACGCTGCTGCGAAGACCCATCAAGCTCCGATGCTCATCGCTGTCAGCAACCTGGGAGGTCTTGAAGCAGATATCGATCAGATTCTTGCCGACTGTGCCGGAAAGAACACGCTTGAAAAGGGCGTAGTACTTCTCCCCTTCATTTTCAGACATCATGCCGGTACTCTGACGAAACTGGGCGATGATCTCTTGATTGTCGTTGACATAGCAGCCGTAAATTGCCGTCATATTGCTGCGATCCCGCCGGGTATGGCGGCGGATCTCGCCGATCTCTCTTGTGTTCATAAAAGTCATCCTGTTCTTAAGATTATATCACCGTGACATTATAGCACAATGCATCACTGCTTTCCAGAGAAAAATAAAATTTATTCTTTACATTTTGCAGATACGGGTTTAAAATAAATCCAGAAAAATTGGAATTGGAGGAATCCATCATGGCAGTAAAAAGAATTGGTGTACTTACCAGCGGCGGTGACGCACCCGGTATGAACGCCTGCGTCCGCGCAGTTGTCCGCACCGCGATCTATCATAATGTGGAGTGCTACGGTATCCGCCGTGGCTACAACGGTCTTATCAGCGGCGATATCATCCGTCTGGACGAAAAAAGCGTTGCCCACACCATTAACCGTGGCGGCACCATCCTCTATACGGCCAGAAGCCAGGAGTTCCTCACGGAAGAAGGCCAGAAAAAGGCTGTGTCCACCTGCAAATTCCTTGGCCTTGACAGTGTCATTGCCATTGGCGGCGACGGTACCTTCCGCGGCGCCCGAGCGCTGGCAAAGCACGGCATCAATGTGGTGTGCATTCCTGCAACCATCGACAACGATATCAGCTGCACCAACTACTGTATCGGCTTCGATACCGCTGCCAACACCGCGATCGAGTGCATCGACAAGCTGCGTGACACCATGCAATCCCACGAGCGCTGCTCCGTAGTGGAGGTCATGGGCAGAAATGCCGGCTTCCTGGCGATGTATGTGGGCCTTGCGGTGGGCGCTACCGCCGTACTGGTACCCGAAGAAAAGATCGATTTTGAGCGGGATGTGATCGAGAAGATCCGCCAGGCCAGATTCAACGGCTTCACCCACTACATGATCGTGGTGGCCGAAGGCGCCGGCTCTGCTGCCGATATTGCCCGCCAGATCAAGGAAGCCATTGATCTTGATCCCCGTGTGACGGTTCTTGGTCACATCCAGCGTGGCGGCGCACCCAATGGCCGCGACAGAGTCAATGCCACCAAGATGGGTTACCTTGCCGTGGAGCATCTGCTCGCAGGTAAGACCAACCGGATCGTATGCACTAACGGTGGCCGCTTCACTGATGTTGACATTAGCGAAGGTTTGACCATGACCAAGAGCATCCAGCAGATGGAGGTGGCGGTCATGGCTGCCATGACCGGCTACGAAAAGTAAAAAATCGCTGCGTACAGTTGATCTGTACGCAGCTTTTATAACAAAAAGTCCGCCGTTAGGCGGACTTTTATGCTTTTGGATGACATTTTTCGTAGACAGACTTCAGTTTCTGATTGACCATATGCGTATACATCTGTGTGGAAGAGATGTCACTGTGGCCCATCAGCTCCTGCAAGGATCCCAGATCCGCGCCATTCTCCAGCAGATGCACCGCAAAACTGTGGCGCAGGGTATGGGGCGTGATCTCCTTCTCGATCCGGGCGGTGCCCTGGTAATGCTTCAGGATCTTCCAGAAGCCCTGGCGGCTCATACGCACGCCGTTAACATTTACAAACAGAGCCTTCTCGGAAGGATCTGCGATCATGCTCTTACGAACATCCTTCAAGTATGCGCTCAGCGCCTTCAAAGCGCCGGGATACAGAGGGATCGCACGGGACTTTTTGCTGCCGGCGCACTTGATGATGCCCAGCTCCAGATTAACATCGTCCACATCCAGGTCGATCAGCTCGGTCACACGGATACCGGTGGCATACATTACCTCCAGCATTGCCTTGTCACGGAAGCCCTTGGCATCCACGCACACAGGCTGTGCCAGCAGCAGCTCGATCTCACGGCCTGTAAGGATCTGAGGCAGCTTCTTTTCGCCGCGCTCCACCTTGATATCGGTGACCGGAGTACTCTCCAGGAAACCGGAGGAAACTACATAACTGTAGAAGTTCTTCAGGCTGGCCAGACTCCGGGAAACCGTCGCAGCAGACCTGCCGTCGGATTCCAGATGGCTCAGGTAGTCGCTGATATTCAATTGTGCTGCATCTACGACATCAAGGTCTTCTTCCCTGCGCAGCCATTCGGAATACTGGCGAATGTCCCGCATGTAGGAGGCGATGGTGTTGGCAGATGCTTGCTTTACCTTGGTAAGGTAATTTTCATAAGCACCGATCAGATCCAACATGAAACAGCGTACCTTCCTATGTTCTAATACTCTATCAGTGACACCAAAAACGGTGAAATCACACAAAAGTCTATGCATACCGTTGCGGCGGCGAATAACAAGCAATTCCTCAGATCCCGAAACACGTCATCCCTGTTGCACGCATACAATCTGGCCGAAAACCAGAACAGCAGCGGAAGACACATACCGTCGGAAAACTGCAGAAGGAGGCGAACCAGCCATCCGGCAGTCCCAAACGAAACTGTCAGCGCAGCGGCGCAGGAACTGAATAGGAATGCTTTTATAAGGCAGATCCAGGGTATCAGCCAGATACCCACAGAAGCCGCAAATGTACAAAACAAGAAAGGTAGAACCACAACCGCAGCCAGACCGGTGATCGACACCCGGCAGCAAGCTGCCTGGCGCATCAAAAGAAAGTAAGAGTCGTCTGCGCGCGCTGTGAAAAATATGCCCAACAAAAGTCCCAGCAACCAGAATAGACCAAGGATCCATGTCCTTCTGTCAGATGGAAGAAAGCGGGAAAAACAAAATGCAGGTTTCAAAGCTTGCGCATCTCCTTTGCGGTTTGCAATTCAGCAGATCCGGAAGAGGCAGCGATGAAAATGGGCATAAGTGTCCGTATCCAACACAATGCATGAATACTATACTTCAAAAACCACTAAAAAGCAAGCATATTTGGCTATTTTTACGATTTTTGTCAATTATGCCGATTTTTATGTCAACATCATTATGTCAACTGCCGCAACCATTCCCAGTATGAATTTTGCCAAAAACGATTCTTTCGCCATATATAGCGCAGGCATCTGTGACGAAAACACAAAATATTGATTATGCAGGTTTTCTTTCATTTTCCCCGCATGAGGTAAATTTAGTTTACCCTCCTTCGGTTTTTGTACAACTTAACCAGTTTTCAATTTTGCCTTCCCAGGGTAGTGATCGCGTTTTTGTATAAGACCTAAGCCAATCGCGCTAACACTTCCCAACAATATCATGAGCCCAGTCACCCCTACCCCGATGTACTGACCGCCAAAGAAAAGCGCATTGCATCCCAGCAGAGACAGGAAGTAGCCTACCCCGGTCATCATACACACTTGCGCACGCCGATGCTTGACCAATGCGGCCGCAACACAGGTGCCGATCAATGATGCTGCCAATTGTACCCCACAGATCACATAGCCCAGACTTTCCATCCCAAGCCGTCCCCCGTTCACCAGCCATGCAAGCAAGCACGCTACCACGAGCGTGATCACCAGGCACAGTACAACCCCCAGCAGGATCCCCGTAGGCATTGCTGTGGCTGTCCCCGTTACTTTCAGCTTCTTCATGCTATCACTCCCCTTTTCTGTACAAGCTATTCCCTGCCATATAAAAAAAGAACCGGAACAGTTCGTTCCGGTTCTTTTAAATTCTCAGTTTACACGCTCATCTGCTTGACCATGGCATCCAGCAGCGCCTTAGAGGCTTCCGCGGACTCGCCAACGGCGGTATAGTAGAACTTCACCTTGGGCTCTGTACCGGAGGGACGGGCGATCACGCTGCCCTGGTTGCCCAGGAGGAATTCCAGCACATTGGACTTGGGAAGGCTGATCGCTGTTTCCTCACCGGCGACCAGATCCCTGGCAATTCGGCTTTGGTAGTCGTTCACACCGGTGACCTTTGCACCACCAATGGCAACGGGAGCATTCTGGCGAAGATCAGCCATCATCTTAGCTGCCTTCTCCATAGCGTCTGCACCGGTCAGCTCGATGCTCTGCACATAGGCCAGATAGTAGCCATAGGTGGCATAAAGCTCATCCAGGGCATTCAGGATGGTCTTCCCTTCCCTCTTCAGAGAAGCTGCCATTTCGCACACCAGCATAGAAGCAACCACGGCATCCTTATCCCTAGCATAGGTGCCCTTCAAATAGCCGCAGCTTTCCTCAAAGCCAAAGACAAAGCGGTCCTGCTTTCCTGTCTGTTCCAGTTCCAGGATCTCACCGCCGATATACTTAAAGCCGGTGAGCACCGCCTTCATGGTCACACCATAGTTTTCAGCGATCCGGTCAGCCAGAGGAGAAGACACGATGCTGCGGATCACCTCCGCCCCCTCGGGCAGATCCTGCCGGGCAGTGCGCGCTTTCAGAATATAATCCATCAGCATACAACCCAGCTCGTTGCCGGAGAGCTTGCGATAGCCCCCCTCACAGGGAACAGCAATGGCCACGCGGTCAGCATCCGGATCCGTACCCAGGATCACATCGCAGGGAGCATGCTCTGCGACCTTGTAGCTCTCGTTCAGAGCCGCATCGGTCTCGGGATTGGGATACTCGCAGGTCTTAAAGTCGCCGTCAGGCTTTTCCTGGCATTCCACCACCGTGATATTGACGCCCAGACGGCCCAATACCTCACGGACAGGCTCATTGCCGGTGCCGCACAGAGGAGTATAGACAATATTCAAGCCGGCTTCGCGGATCATCTCGGGCTCCACCGCTTCCGCCAAAACGGTCTGATAGTAGCTTTCCCAAATCTCCTGGCCAATGTAGTGGATCTTTCCTTCGCTCATGAACTCTGTAAAGGACTTGGATTCGGGAATGAAGTAAGGGATCTGGCTGATCTTCTCGGTCACGATGGCAGCAGGCTCATCTGTCATCTGGCAGCCGTCGGGGCCATAGCATTTGACACCGTTGTAAGCGCCCGCATTGTGGCTGGCCGAGATCACGATACCACAGCCGCAGCCCAGTTCACGCACAGCATAGGAAAGCATAGGTGTGGGTGCCAGGCGATCGTAAAGCCAAGTCTCAATGCCTGCCTCAGCAAACGCAACGGCACAAACCTCAGCGAACAGCTGGGAGTTATGGCGGGAATCGTAACCGATGGCAGCCTTTTGGGGCAGATCGGTGCCGGAAAGCCAGGCAGCCATGCCCTGTGCGGCTCTGCGCACGGTGTAACGGTTCAGTCGGTTGCTGCCGGCGCCCATGATGCCACGCATGCCGGCGGT
>JBGVJN010000010.1:0-3576 GCA_045129455.1 Faecousia sp.
GGATGAAACTTTACCACCGTTGGGGGTCACTCGGTAACGAAGCGCTCAGATTTCGCAGATAAAACGATACCGAGCGGTACCCAATGGCGTAACGATACCTGACCAGCCCAACACGAATCGTCCGCCGGCACTGCCGGCAAACAACAATTTACCGCACTTATAACCAAAGGCGCGCCGAAGGTTCGGCGCGCCCGGAAATGAGACCCATTATTTCTTGGGTGCCTTGATCTTATTGAGCTTGGCGTTGATGTCCAGCAGTTCTTCCTTGGTGAACTTGATATTCATAGTCCCCAGCATACCGGCCAGACGGATAAAGGTGAAGCCGCTCAGCATATCCATCATGCTGCCCATATCCCCGCCGCCGGCACCGCCGCCCAGCTGGGGCATCAGCTTGGCAAACAGACCCATGACCAGCATCTTGCCCTTCAGGGTAGCCATAATATCGCCAAACTTGGAGTTAAGGCTCAGGTATCCCTCCGGCATAGTGATATCGAACCAGTTCAGAATAGCACTCTTTTCCTTCAGGCGGTAGGCCTCGTTGAATTTTTCCACCTTCCGGATGTCGCCCTCATCCTTCAGTTCGCCGGCAACCGCAACCAAATGGGTCTGCCCCACGTTGGGCACGTCGAAATAGAAGAAGTGATCAGCCGTTTCCTTGACGCCCAAACTAACACCGTTGGCAAACAGCTCTACCGCGGGCTGGTTGGAGTAGACGGTGACCTTCGTCACATCCTCCACCCGATCCACATAGCGCTTGCCGCACAGATGGATCATGGGCTCCGGGTTCAGCCATGCCTTGTAGGCATAGAAGGAGTCCTTTTTGTACTTCCGGTCGAAGGTCACCAGACCCTTATGGTTCTGACCGTTCTCGCCGCCTTCGTTGCGGGCATCCGCGCCAAAATCGAACATATTCCACACATGGGTAGCCCACATATACTTGCGGCTGAATAGCTGTTTGATCAGTTCCTCATGGTAGTATGCCTGATATTCCTCAGTATAATCACCCTGCTGGGGGTCGGAGGTATGCCAATCCAGCGCCTCGCAGCCGTATTCGGAGCAGCCGATGGGCTGCTCGGGATGCTTCTTGTGGAACTTGTCAAACCAGGGGCCGTTCATGGAGGTGTCGCCGCCGTACCAGCCGAAGTAATGATTGTAGGAGACCGTATCAGGGATGCGGACATAGGGTTCATCCATATCGCAGGGAGAGACCACCGCCATGGTAGTAGGGCGGGTCTTGTCCCAATCATGGCACAGGTCGTTCAAAATATGGTGGTTTTCCAGCAGATCCTTGTCGGAAGCACCCTTCATGGTGATCTCGTTGGAAAGACCCCACACCACGATGGAGGGATGGTTATAGTTCTGGACGATCAGTTCCTTCATCTGGGAGATCGTATTTTCACGGCCGGTGGGCATGTGCTGAGAGATATACGGAATCTCCGCCCAGATCACCATGCCGCGTTCGTCACACAGATCATAGAAGAACTGGTCATGCTGATAGTGAGCCAGACGGATGGTGGTAGCGCCCACCTCGCAGATCAGATCCATATCCTCAACGTGATGCTCCGGCAGCAGGGCGTTGCCGATGCCCCAGCGATCCTGATGGCGGCTGACACCGCGCAGCGGATACTCCTCGCCGTTGAGGATGAAGCCCCGCTCCGGATCGATTGTATAACTGCGGCAGCCAAAGCGGGTGGACACGTTGTCCAGAACAGCTCCGTCTTTCAGCAGCTCGGCCTTGACACTGTACAGGTAGGGATCCTTGCGTCCGTGCCACAGATGAACGTTTTCAATGGTGGTGGACAGCTTGGTGCCGGTGCCTTCGTGGGTGCTCAGTACATTACCCGCCTGATCCATGAAGGTATAGCGGACGGTCTGACCCTTGGCAGGATTGGTGACGAATACCTCCACCTCTACATCGGCGTTGGTGCCGTTGACCAGCGGCGTGACCTTGATTCCGGAGCCGCCGTAGTAGTCCAGATCAAAGTGGGATTCGTTGACGCAGATGATGTTCACATCCCGATACAGTCCGCCATAGAAGGTAAAGTCCGCCACCTGGGGATACACCCGGTCATTGGGTGCGTTGTCCACCGCGATGACCAGCAAATTCTCATCTCTCAGGCTGTCGGTGATGTCCACACGCCAGGTGGAGTAGCCGCCGTCGTGGCTGGCCTTCTTTTCGCCGTTTAAGTACACATCGGCAGAGGAATTGGCACCATTGCTCTCCAGATAATAGCGATCCGCCTGGGGCAGATCCATTTTCTGAATATCCTTGGCGTAGTAGCAGGTACCCCTGTGGTAATCGTTGCCGCCATCCTGACCGTCGATGCCGTTCCAGGAATGGGGAAGATTCACCCAATCCCAGAGAGTCGGTAGCTCTGTGGGCACAGCGGCTGCCTGCTTGGTAAACGCCCATTTACGGTTGATGTTTACAATTGTACGCATGAAATAATTTCCTCCCAAAAACAGCTTTTTGAAATGGGAGGGGCAGAGCCCCTCCCCTGAGTGTGCATGATAAACGAATTACTCTCCGCGCTTTGCCTTCAGCGTGGCGATATTGGCATCCACCTGCTTCTTGTGCAGAGGATACCAGAACCAAAGCACCAAGCCCAGCAGCAGGAAGCCCAGAGCGGGAACCAGCGTGGCGATATTGAAGATTCCATCCAGCACCTCGGGCGTTTGCGCAACGCCCTGTTCCAGAGCCTTGGAATTGTAGCCGATCATTTCCAGCAGCCATCCGGCAAGTCCCGAAGCCACCGCCTGACCCAGCTTCCGGGCGAACGAGTACAGCGCATAAACAGAGCCATCCTCGCGGACACCGTTTTTGATTTCGGAGTAGTCGATCACATCGGTGATCAGTGCCCAGCATACCATGGAGAATACGCCAAGTCCCAGCCAGTTCAGACCCTGCAGAGCAATGAACACCCACATATTCGCGGGTTTCAGGATCCACGTAACGACGCAGATAACCGTAGCAAACAGGCAGGATACGATGGACACTTCTGCCTTACCGAACTTAGTAGTCAGCGGCTTCGCGGCAACAGAAGCAATCAGCATACCGACCATCATCACCATGGAGGACATGGACTGGCCAGCGCTGCTGCCGTAATAGTCAGGGTAGATGTAGGCACCCATGCTCTGCATGGTCAGCTGTGCCATCAGCATCAGAATGGAAGCAACAATGATGGAGATCAGCGCCCGGTTTTTCACCGCGTTGGCCAGCATCTTCACCACAGAAACCTTTTCCTGCTTCTCGGGAGCCTTATAGGGAACACGCTCCGTAATCAGCTTATACGCAAGCAGATAACACACAATCGCCAGTACAGAGAACACACCCGCCGCGATGGCAACCTTACCGCCATTGAGAACGCTAAGGGTTTCACCTGTCGCGGAAGTCACCTCATCAAAGGCAATCAGAGGCAGGCCAATGCCAATGACCATGCCCGCCAGCATGCCGCCCATGGTACGGAAGGTGGATAGGCTCGCCCGATCCCCTGCGTCGGAAGAAATCGCGGAAGCCATGGAGCCATACGGAATGTTGATGCCGGTATAGCAGAAGGAGCCCCACAGGATATAGGT
>JBGVJN010000011.1:0-4001 GCA_045129455.1 Faecousia sp.
GAAACCTTGCGTACGGATTTTATCGCCAATGTGTCCCATGAGCTGAAGACACCTCTGGCGGTCATGGGCAACTATGCCACCATGCTGCAGCAGCCGGGGCTGACGGAGGCTGAGAAAGAGGAATACGCCAAGGCCATCAGCACCGCCTCCCGGCGGCTGGCCAGGCTGATTACCAACATTCTGAAACTGAATAAGCTGGAAAATCAGCAGATCTTCCCGGCGGCCGAGGAATATGATCTGGGCGAGCAGCTGTGCCAATCCCTGCTGCAATTTGAGGATGCCTGGGAGCGGAAGAACCTGAACATCGAAACGGATATTGAGGATGATGTACGGATTCGTTCCGACGCGGAGCTTTTAGGTTTAGTGTGGAGCAATCTGATCTCCAACGCCGTGAAGTTTACCCCCGAGGGCGGCACCATCGGTGTCAGCCTGAAGGTGGAGGGAGATTGGGCGGCGGTCTCTGTCACGGATACGGGCTGCGGAATCAAGCCGGAGACCGGCATGCACATTTTTGAGAAATTCTATCAGGGGGATACCTCCCACGCAACCCAGGGTAATGGACTTGGTCTGGCGCTGGTGAAACGAGTGGTGGATATCCTGAACGGCGAGATCGGTGTGGAAAGCGTTTTCGGGCAGGGCAGCACCTTCACCGTAAAGATTCGGAGGAACTGATATGGATTGGAAGAAGATAGGGAAGAAATTGCTGTTTCCACCAATTTGGGTGATGGTGCTGTTAACACTGTTCACCGCGGTGACGGTGCCGTATGTCCTGATTAAAAATTTAAGTATGTCTGTGCTGGCTTACGCGGTGTATGTGGTGGCGTTTTATACGGTGGTCGTGGTGACGGTATTTTGCGTCATGGTGCTGCCGAAGCGGTATCAGCAGATCAAGCAGAAGATCTATGACAACCCGCTGGGCAACCGTTATATGACCGACCGGGCGTTCCGCACGAAGGTATCCCTGTATACGTCTTTGGGGGTCAATTTGCTGTATGTGGGTATCAACCTGCTGTCTTACTGGATGAACCGGTCTTGGTGGTTTGTTGTGCTGGCGTGCTATTATGTGATTTTATCCCTCATGCGTTTCCTGCTGGTGGGATATGTCCGTCGGAATGAGATCGGAAGCAGTGTCCTCGGGGAGTGGAAACGCGCCCGAATGTGCGCGTTTATTCTGTTGCTGGTGAATCTATCCTTAAGCGGTGCGGTGCTGATGATCCTGTACCAGAACCGGGGCTATACGTATAACGGCATCCTGATCTACGTCATGGCGGCCTATACCTTCTATATTACTGTCCACGCCATTGTGGATATGGTCAAATACCGCAAGCTGGGCAGCCCGGTTCTGTCTACGGCGAAGACCGTGTCCCTTTCAGCGGCCTTGGTCTCCATGCTGAACCTGGAGACGGCCATGTTTGCCCAGTTTGGCGCGGAAATGCCAGTCGGGGATCAGCGGATCATGATTGCCGCTACCGGTGGTGGAATCAGCGTCGTGGTGGTGACATTGTCGATCCTACTGATAGTAAAAGCAACGAAAGAAATAAGGAGCTGCAGTCATGGAACACAGAGATGAAACCTTTCACTTCACATATTCTGCCGCACAGCAGGCAGAGGTGGAGAAGATTCGTAAAAAATATGTCTGCGAAGAGGAGAATAAACTGGAGCAGCTGCGCCGGCTGGATCGTTCTGTTTATAAAAAAGGAAAGGTCTGGTCTATCGTTCTGGGAACCATCGGCGCGCTGGTCATGGGCACCGGCATGAGCCTTGCTATGACAGAATTGGGCGCGCGCATCGGCGATCTGGGCATGCTGGTGGGCATCATCGTTGGTGTTGTGGGCATGGTGCTGGTGGCGCTGGCTTATCCGGTTTACAATTACACCGTCAAAAAAGAGCGGGAGCGTATTGCACCCGAGATCCTGCGCCTGACGGATGAACTGATGCGATAACGAACACCGCCGCTCTCATGAGCGGCGGTGTGTCGATTATGGGAAATACGTTTCTATGAATGACTTTGCCCTGCATCCCAGACAAAAGGTTACCTCACCGGCTTGAAGCTCCACGGCGGGGCGGTCTTTGTGGCGGGCATCCTGAAGCGTGAGTTCCTGTCGGCTCAGCACATAGCAGCCAAGATCTCTGCTGGGATCAAAAAATCCGTAGTGCAGGTTTGCGGTGATACGAAGCTCATTCCCCGCAGCAAAGATGCACACATCATGCCGGTCAAAGCGCCTGTCGCTGGAGCGGTAGCACTTGGTTACCAGAAAAGGCTCCTGAAATCCGTAATATTCCCGCAGCACGGCGCAGGCGTGGGTCAAGGTCTGCCGCGTGAGCTCCTTTTCTGTTTTGCTGTGCTTTGCCCACAGGGGCATTGCGGCGCAAGAAGCAATGATGGCGCTGAGGATCAGGGCAATCAAGCCCAGGAATACTTTGCACACGGCGGCAAGAACTTCGCCGAAAACAGTATTCTCTTCAGGCCATAGCAGGTGAATCAGAATGACCAGCCCGGCAAAGCAGACAAGAAACAGCAGCGAAAACACTGCGGTACCCAATTTGCGCATACGCTCTGCCTTGCGGCGCTGCTGCCGAGCCTGATCGGACAGATCACCGTACTGGCGTTTCATGGCTTCAAGATCATCCCATGAGCCGTCGTATTTGAAGTAGCGCATGATCAGATCTCCCTCTCAAGACACACGATCGACTCGTCGTGATCATTTTTGTCCAAACCAATTCTGGCAGAGATCTCGCCATCGTAGACAACTGGAATGGACAATTTCACACTTTTTACGATGCGTCCGTCAGGCTGCTTATCTTCAAAAATCTGGATCTCGTCGATCAGTGTTCTCATAAGCATTTGACACTCCTCCTCTGTGATAACATCCATCAGAGTGCCGAAGTGCTGCAGCACAGTGTAAACCTTTTCTACGGTCAGCTTCTTTTGCCTGATTGCTTCCAGCTTCTGCTTGAAATCTGACAGATCGGTTTCAAATCCTGCAAGCTCCTCATACAGTTCATCAATACGGGCATTGGTATCTTTGATTCTTCTCTCGGCATAAGGTGCTTCGGGATCGATGCGATCCAGTTCGCTTGACTGTCGTTTCAGACTGCTTTCACGGATTCGGATTTCACGCTCCGTGGTTTCGATTGCCTTGACGGTTTCCTGTTCATCCACAACATCACCCAGCTTATCCGCTACCAGCTCTGCCAGCCTTTTATCGCCAGCCAGCTTTGTGATGATTGCAATTACAGGCTCGTCAATGTTTTTCTCATTGATATTCTTACGGAAAGTACAAGGCTTTCCGTCAACTCTCAGACGATGCTTGCAAGCATAGAAGTGGTATGGAGTGTATTCATCCTCTGTACCCTTTTTCTTTTTTCGGGTCGTATTTCCATAAAGGGGTGCGCCGCAGACAGGACACTTAACCAGAGTAGCCAGCATATGCACATGGGTGCTGTCCTCTCTCTTATGTGCAAGAGGTGCAAGGGTTTTACGCTTTTGTTGTGCTGCTTCGTACTGTTCCTCAGTAATGATCGCTTCGTGCTTACCCTCTGCACGGATGTAATCATCCTTTTTTACCATCTTGCGTTCTCCCTTTTTATCAGGAGGAAGCATATGTCTTCTGCCATAGGCAATTTCACCTTTGTATACAGGATTATCTAATGCTCTGGACACAAACGCTCTGGTGAAAACATCTCTTGTACCGTTTGCTCGGATTTCCTTACGATAGCCATGCTTGAACAGCCATTTGACGATACCGACAATGCCGAGTTCGGTTGTGGTATAAAGCTCAAAAATCTTCTTGATTGCATCTGCTTCATCGTCATTGATAACCAGATGCCCGTTTTCAAGGGCATAGCCATAGGGAGCGAAACCACCGTTCCACAGACCGTCACGGGCTTTCTGCTGTCTGCCAAGCATGGTCTGCGTATGGATGTTCTCAAGCTCCATTTCTGCCAGAGAACTCATGATCGTGGTGATCACCTTGCCCATTGGGGTGCTGGTATCAAGC
>JBGVJN010000012.1:0-2192 GCA_045129455.1 Faecousia sp.
CAGCAGTATGTGCTGTCCTCTGCATCCCTGCAGGATATGGTCCGCATTTTCAAGTCCACTCACGGCGCCGACCTGACCCGTTTCCCGGAGTTCTTTGCGGTGCAGCTCAACGATACCCACCCGGCCATGTCCATCCCCGAGCTGATCCGGCTGATGATGGCCGAGGGTATGGACTTTGACAAGGCCTTTGAGATCGCCCAGAGGACCTTCTCCTACACTAACCACACCGTTATGAGTGAGGCGCTGGAGAAGTGGGATCTGGACCTGCTGCGCAGCGTGGTGCCGGACATTGCGGAGATTATCTGCCGCATCGACCGGAAGCTTCGCTCCGAGCATCCCAACCTGTTTGTGGTGCGGGATAACATTGCCCATATGGCGAACTTGAGCATCTATGTGGGCAGCTATGTCAATGGCGTTGCGGAGATCCACAGCCAGATCCTCAAGGACGATTGCTTCAAGGCCTGGTATGAAGTGTTCCCCGAGCGGTTCCAGAATAAGACCAACGGCATCACCCCCCGCCGCTGGATGGGTCTGTGCAACCCGGAGCTGTGCCAGCTGATCACCGACAAGATCGGCGGTGACTTCCTCAAGAATTTGGAGGAGATCGCTGCGCTGAAGCCGATGATCAATGACCAGCTGATCGAGCAGTTCCAGGCTGTTAAGCGGATCAAGAAGCAGCAGTTGTGTGACGTGATCGAAAAGCGTGAGGGCATTCGCCTGAACCCCGATTTTATCTTCGATGTGCAGGTCAAGCGCCTCCACGAGTATAAGCGCCAGCTGATGAACATTCTGTCTGTGGTGGATATCTACTTCCGGCTGAAGGAGGGCCGTCTGCGCGACTTCCAGCCCACCGTATATCTGTTTGGTGCCAAGTCTGCGCCCGGTTACGGCCGAGCCAAGGCGGTCATCCGCTACATCAACCGGGTGGCAAAGCTCATCAATAACGACCCTGCCGTGGCTGACAAGCTGAAGGTGGTCTTTGTACAGAACTATAACTGCTCCTATGCCGAGCATATCATTCCCGCGGCGGATATTTCCGAGCAGATCTCTCCCGCAGGCACCGAGGCCTCCGGCACCGGCAATATGAAGCTGATGCTAAACGGCGCTGTGACCCTGGGTACTCTGGACGGCGCCAATGTGGAGATCGCCCAGGAAGCCGGTATGGAGAACGAGTATATCTTTGGCCATACTGTGGAGCAGATCAATGCACTGAAGGACAGCTACCGCGCCCGGAGCATTTACGAAGAAAATGCCGACCTGCGCCGCGCTCTGGATACTATGGTGGACGGCACTGTGCCCACCGACGATACCCAGAGAGAGCTGTACCTTTCTCTGCTGGATGGCGCTCACTGGCACAAGGCTGACCACTACTACATCCTGCTGGACTACGCTTCCTACCTGGATGCCAAGCTGCAGGCAAACCGGGACTATGCAGACCGAAAGACCTTCGGCCGCAAGTGCCTAATGAATGTGGCTTCCGCAGCCAAGTTCTCCGCCGACCGTACCATTTGCCAGTACGCGGAAGAAATTTGGCACATCACCAAGACACAGTATTAATGATTTGGGCTTGCTGCAGCAGTTTGCAGCAAGCCCTTTTTCTATCTGCACCTTGAAAATGGCAGAACAAAAGTCTGTCACCCCTCACGCTGTATTATTCTGTGCTCACGATTTTTTAACAAATCGCATTCGGCATTTATCTGATTCCGTACCTTTCAATGATATAGTCCATATCTTTGTCGCCCCTACCGGAGAGATTGATAAGCACAGACCCCTTACCCATTTCCTTAGCGAGTTTAATGCCGTAGGCAACGGCGTGGGAACTTTCAATGGCGGGAATGATACCCTCCATTCGGGAAAGCTCGAAGAAAGCGTCAATGGTCTCATCATCGGTCACGACATCGTACTTCACTCTGCCAAGATCGTGCAGAAATGCGTGTTCCGGTCCGCAGGACGGATAATCCAGACCGCTTGCTACGGAATAAACGGGAGCAGGATCACCGTTCTCATCCTTCAGCATAATGCTGTTAAAGCCGTGCATGATGCCTTCTTCTCCGTAGGTAAGGCTTGCAGCATGGTCGCCCATCTTGATACCTCTGCCGAGAGGCTCAACACCATAGATATCAACGGGATCGTTGATAAAGCCGGAGAAAAGTCCCATAGCATTGGAGCCACCGCCAACGCAGGCAACAACC
>JBGVJN010000013.1:0-2259 GCA_045129455.1 Faecousia sp.
GCCGGTGTAGTTCAGCAGCACATAGGGGTGGACTCTTGCGCCGGCGGAATAGGCACCGCTGCGCTTACCTTCATTGGTGTACACATCGATCCAGCGGCTTTCGAAGCCTTCCTTCAAAATAGCCCGATAGTCTTCGCCCAGAGGTGCCAGGGCATCATAGACCGTCTGCTTGGACTCAGCGAAGGGAATGTGCTTGTCCACATCCGCGATCAAAGGCGTATAAATATCGTAGAAATGCAGCTCATCCACGCCCAGCAGCTTCTTGCGCAGGCGTACATAGCGGTGCATCTTGTCCAGATTCTGATGCACAGCTTCGATGAGGTTCAAATATACAGAGGTAGGTACATTGGTGCGGTCCAGGGCCTTTTCGAAGGCATTGGGGTACTTCCGGGCCTCAGCAAAGAACTTCAGCTGCTTATTCTGGGCATTGAGCATGGCGGCAGCGGAATTCTTGTAGTTGGCGAAGCTGTCGTAGAGGTTCTCATAAGCACTCTTGCGCAGCTGACGGTCGGGGCTTTCCTCATAGGAGACAAAGTTACCCTGGCGCAGAGGATGCTTGTTGCCCTGGGAGTCAACAGCATCGGCAAAGGTGATATCCGCGTCAGCAAAGGCACCGTAGATATCATCGGGAGCGTTGGACATCTCCCCTGCCGCGGCCAGCAGTTTTTCTTCCGCGGGAGACAGGGTATGCTCCTTCATCCGGCGCTCATTGGTCAGCGCGCGGCGATAGCGCTCAAGCGCAGGGCATTCCGCATAAAAGCGCTCCAGAGTCTCATCAGAGATGGCCATTACCTCGGGAGTCTCGAAGCTCCGGGCGGCGCCCATAGCCACAGCAACACCCATAAATTTACCGCGCATTGCCTGGTAGACAGGGTTGCGGGTATCCTCATCGGCCTTGCGCATGCAGTAGTTGGCAAGACGGGAGAACTTGATGCCCACATCCTCCTCAAGCTTCAGATAGTTGTAGAGAGTCTCGCCGCTTTCCCCAAGACGGCCGGCATAGGAAACGAAAGCTGCCTTGTCCGCCTCCAGAGTGGCAAGCTCAGCTTCCCAAGCTTCGTCGGAAGGATACAGGTCTTCCGTAGCCCACTTATCCTCCACGGGGATCTCAGAGCGCTGGGGAATCTTCTTGATTTGGTCCATAATCATTGCCTCCTAAAGGTAGTTTTCACAATTATACCATCGGCATATAGAAAATGCAATCCTTGCTTTTATATAAGCACTATGCTAAAATACTCCCGGTGATCCTATGAAAAAGAATTTATTGGGCAGCATCAGTCTGCTCCTTGCCACCGTGATCTGGGGTTCTGCCTTTGTAGCGCAGAGCGTCGGCATGGATCATGTGGGCCCTTATACCTTCCAGGCGATCCGTTGCGCCATGGCTGCTATCGGTCTGGTGCCTGTGATCGCAATCTTTGATGCCGGCAAAAATGACGGCAAAAGCTTTATATCCCGCTTTGCCGACAAAAAGCTGTGGACGGCAGGTGTGCTTGCAGGTATTCCTCTGTGTTTTGCGGCGAATCTCCAGCAGATCGGCATCCTCTACACCGATGCTGGAAAATCCGCCTTTCTCACTGCAATGTACATCATCTTCGTGCCGCTGATCGGTATTTTCCTGAAACGACGCCCCTCTCCGATGATCCCCGTTTGCGTTTTGCTTGCGGCAATTGGGTTGTACTTCCTCAGCTGCGCCGGCGTCAGCGGCATCAATATTGGCGACATCTGCCTGCTTTTATGCGCACTGGCCTTTGCGGTGCAGATCACGGTGATCGATCGGTTTGCCCAGATCGTAGATCCGCTGCGGCTAAACTGCATCCAGGCAGCTGTATGCGCCGCAGGCTCGGCGCTTGTGATGCTCTTTACAGAAACACCCACCTTAGACGGTATCGCCGGCAGCTGGTGGCCCATGTGCTACGCGGGCTTTCTTTCCATGGGCGTTGCTTACTCCCTGCAGATCATAGGCCAAAAGCACCTGGATCCGGCGCCGGCATCGCTGATCATGAGTCTGGAGAGCGTATTCGCGGCTCTCAGCGGCTGGCTTTTCCTGCAGGAAACGATGACTTTCGAGGAAAGTGTCGGCTGCATTCTGGTATTTCTGGCAGTGCTCCTTTCCCAGATACCAATAAATATGACGAAAAAAAGACATCGGTAGTTACCTGCCGATGTCTTATTTTTTTACTTCTGAAGATCCCGGGCAATGATCCGCTTCATAGCCTCGATGCCAACCTTAATGGCGCCGGAGGTATCCTCCGTCATGGG
>JBGVJN010000014.1:0-19155 GCA_045129455.1 Faecousia sp.
TGTAAAGGGGGCTGTCAGCCGAACAGGCTGACTGGGGGATTGTCCTGACCGACACCTTACAATCCCTCCGTCACGGCTTGCGCCGTGCCACCCCCAGGCCCCTTTTGTCTGCTTCGCAGACATTTTCCCCGCTAACGGGGAAATCTACCCTTTGCACAAGGGAGGCTTTCGGGCGGTCAATGACCGCCCCTACGAGGGCAACGCGCCAAAGGATTTGTCATTGCGAGGCCCATCGGGCCGTGGCAATCTCCCGGTACAATTGTACGGCTACGGGAGTACCGATGTAGAGGCAACACCCTACCGGGAGATTCCCACGGACGGCATAGCCGTCCTCGGAATGACATATTTTTTCAAGGTTGTGGCGATTTTTACAGATCCTCCCCGTAAGGTTAAGGGAGGGTCAAGACCCTCCCCTACGATAATCCCATCTCGGCCCCCTCGTTGTGAGGGGGCGGTCGATGACCGCCCCTACAAGGGCAGCGCACCTTATACCTTCCCCCGGGGGTGGTGCTCCGCGCAGCGAATCTGAAATCTACATGATTGCCGGGGGCAATCATACCTTGATTCACGGGTGCCCCCGAAAGGGGGCGGGAGAGGAACGGCGAAATGTTGGACTCGGGAAGAAGCCTGGTATGGTGTGCTTATCGTTAGGTCACCGCCCGCATTCCTCATCCGTCACGGCTGGCGCCGTGCCACCTTCCCCTCGGGGGAAGGTATAAGGTGCGTCGCCCTCGTAGGGGTGTCCGGTCATGTTTTGGCAAGCAAAAACACCGCCCTGCGAGCAGAGCGGCGTGAATTTATCTTTTTTCTCTTTTCTCCTTGAGCAGCTGCTCAAGAGTGGTTAAGAATTCTCCGTCAGCTTCGGGGCGATCCAGCAGGGCACGGAAGAGACCCTCCATATCGGGCTGGCAGCGGTAGCTGAAGATAGTGGAAGCGAAGTACTCTTCCCGGGTCATGGTGGGCAGGAATGTGCGCCCGTAGGTCTTCTGCCGCTTAACAAGGCCGGCTTCTTTAATGGCACCCTTGGCCAGAAGTCCGTTCAGCAGGATGTGTACGGAGCTGTCCTTCCAGGTCTTTTCCTGGGAACGCTCCAAAAAATCGGCCCTGGATAAGGCACCGCCGTCTTCCCAGAGCACATCCATGATCTCCATTTCACTTTTTGTAAGAACCATGATACGTCCCTCCCATGTGTTACCATTATATCCCAGTTGTAAAATTTTGTCAATTACAGATTCGTTGAAATTGCCATAATTCCGTAACGTTGTTTTGTGAATAACGACAACAAATGAAGTTAAAACCCGTTTTTTTGCGCAAAAAAACTCCGACACAGCATGTGTCGGAGTTTTTGGCTTATTTTCAGCTTTGGCCTTCCGTTTCGTACAGGAGCTTATCCTTCAGGTATTCACGGATCACCTTCAGGTCGGGAAGCAGCACATCCCGTCCGTTAATACGGACACTTTCATAGTGTCCCCATTCGGGGATGCGGTTCTGCTCCACCTTGGCGTTGGCCAGCATGGGCAGCAGATTGCCGATGTGCTTGATGATATCCGAGTCGCTCATATTGGTGGTGACCATGGGTAGTACATCGTCCAGCATACCCAGAGCGTTGAGGAAGGAGGTGTTTTTCAGCTCCCGCATCAGCGCTTCCAGCACAGTTCTCTGACGGCCGGTGCGGTCGAAGTCGCCCCGTCCGCCCAGAGCGCGGATCCGGGCATAGGCCAGAGCCTGCTCACCGGTAAGCCGGTTGACACCGGGGACCAGTGTCCAGTCGTACTGGTAGATGCTGCCCACACCATAGGTGCCGGTCTCGTTGAGGAATTCCGCTTCCTCCTTAGACAGATCCACATTCACGCCGCCTACCAGCTCTACGATATCCGCGAACTTGTAGAAGTCGATGGCCACCACGCCGTCGATGGGTACACCGAAGTTGTGGGTGATGGTCTCCTGCAGCAGGTCGGGGCCGCCCAGGAAGTAGGAGTCGTTGAGCTTGGAGTCGAAATAGCCGGGGATGGGGACATACATATCCCGCATAAAGGAGCTCATGGTGATGGTGTTGTTCAGCTTGTTAAACGTGATCAGCACCATGGCATCGGAACGGGAGGCATCCTCACCCCACCGGCGATCCAGGCCGGCAACAAGGATGTTCACATAGTGTTCTTCATCAAATTCGATATTGGTAAAGTCTGTGTTCCAGGTCACCTCGTTGCCATTCATGGTGGCACCGGTAAATTCGGGATCTTCAGTTTCTGTGGCGGTCACCTCTGCGATCTGGCTGGAATTCAAGGTGTTTTCGTTTCCGGGCTTGTTGATCAACCCTAAGTAACGGGTGACGATGACCGTGCCGGCCACCAGCAGCACCAGCACCACTGCCAGGGTGACGCAGATGATCATCAGCGCAGTATGGGAAGCGCGGCGCTTAAAAGAACGGTTGTTTTGACTCATAATAAAGTACCTCCGGGGGAAAGGAAAATGGACGCGGGTCTATTATACTCCTATCGGGTCGAAAAAGCTAGTGGTAAAATTCATTTTGGCAAGAGGATCCTTGCTGTTGTAAAAATCCTATGAAAAACAGGCGGGATTATGCCCGGTCCTCCTCCGGACACAGGAGCAGAAGCTCATCCGCCAGCCGGGTGATGAAGGCGCCGTTGGAGGGTTTGCGGGGCTGGCTGCCGCCGGAAGGAAAATAGTACCGCCAGAGCTGGGCGTCCCGGCCTTGAAAGGCCAGAGCCACGGCGGTGCGGATCGCCCGCTCCACCTGGGCGGCGGTGACACCGGCACGGTGGGCTACGGCAGGGTACAGCTCTTTGGTGATACCCTGTCCCGGCTTCAGGGAGGCCAGCAGGATCGCTTCCCGCAGGTAGGTATAGCCCTGCACATGGACAGGCACCTTCAGGGAGCGCAGCAGCTCTGTCACGGTGGCACGGGGATCTTCCTGTCGGCGGACAGGGCAGGGAAGCTGCCGCAGAAGATCCGCTGCCCGGGTGGCGGCAGCCTCCACAGAGCAGGGCTTGCGCATCACATAGTCCACCTGCAGCCGGCCCAGAGCCTCCAGCACATAATCGCTGAGATAGCCGGTCACTGCCAGCACGGATGGATGGAATCCGTGATCGGCAGCCTCCTGCAGCAGCGACAGGCCGTCGGTGCCGGGAAGCATCAGATCCACCACCGCCGCGTCCGGGGAAAAGGTCCACAGCAGCTGTCGGGCGGCGATACCGTCCTGGGCGCAGCGGCACAGGCAGACACCCTCCAGCTGCGTAGCTAAAGCCTGGCAGAATCCGGCATCACTGTCGGCGATGAGTAATTTTGGCAGTGCCATGGGCAGTCCCTTCCTCCGTGCTTGATGTATCCAAGATAGCACGGCAGGTCTGCCTTTTCAAGAAAACCGGCAGCGGGAAATTTCGACAAATTCCGACAATAAAAGCGGGACTATCCAAGATAGCCCCGCAATATAGGTTATTCCGCAGGACGCTCGTCCAGGACGATGTCCAGCACCAGCTCTCTGCCGCTGCGGAAGACGGTGATGGTGGTGGCATCGCCGGCTTTGAAGTTGCGCAGGGCACGGGAAAGCTCGTTGAGGGATTCCACCTTGTACTCACCAATGGCCACGATGATATCCTTGGCACGGATGCCGGCCCGTTCGGCACAGTAGCCGGGGGTGACTTCCTTCACATAGGCGCCCATGGGCAGACCCAGGTAGTCCATCATCTCTGCGTCCAGCTCCTGGACCATCACGCCCAGGTAAGCGCCGGTGATGCGGCCGTAGTTCTTCAGATCCTCCAGCTTGCCGATCACATCGTCCATGGGGATGGCGAAGCCAATGCCCTCGATGGAGGCACCGGAAGAGGAGGTGCCGGAATACTTGGCGGTGGTGATACCTACCACCTGACCCTTCATATTGAACAGGGGGCCGCCGGAATTGCCGGAGTTGATGGCGGCATCGGTCTGGATCATGTTGATGATGGTGCTTTCGGTGGTGATATCCCGATCCTTGGCGCTGACATAGCCCACGGTCATCACCGCGGCCATCTCACCCAGAGGATAGCCGATGGCGGCCACCTGGTCGCCAACGATCAGATCATCAGACGAGCCGATCTCGGCGGCGGTGAGGCCAATGGCGTTGATCTTCAGCAGGGCGATATCGTTGGCACTGTCGTAGCCGATGACGGTGGCTACATGTTCTGCGTCGTCATAGGTGTAAACTCTGACGGTGGTGGCCTGATCGATCACATGGTAATTGGTGACCACATAGCCATCTTCAGAAATGATAAAGCCGGAGCCGGAGGAGACAGATTCGCTGATCTGGCCGAAATTATTGGTGGTGATGCTGCTGCGGATCGCGACCACAGCCTTGATGTTCTTGGCATAGACCTGCGCGGGGGTCAGGCCGTCGGTGGATGTGTTGGGCGTGCCGGAAACGGAGTTGCCGCTGCCGGTGTAGGAATTGTCCTTGATCTGCTCCTGCAGATCCGCCAGCTTATCCTCCAGCCGCTCCATAGCCGCCTGCTGCTGCGCCGTGCGCTGCTGCCAGTGGTTATACACGCCCAGACCGGTGAGTCCGCAGCTTACTGCCACCAGAGCGACGATCAAAATGGCGCACAGGACGGTCTTGCCTGCCTTGCTTCTGGGCTTTTTGGGCTGCGCCGGGATGTGCTGTTCCGGCTGGGAATAGGTGACATAGGGGGAGTCGGCAAAGGGGGAAACGGGGCGCTCCTGCGCCTGTGCGGGGATCTCATCCACGGGCGCTTCGGGAATGGTCACTTCCTCGATGGTTTCGAGCTGCTCCGGCTCTTCCGTGGGGAAGCCGTTATATTCGTAGTTATCCGTGTTTTCCATATTTCTACCTCCAATGGCGGTATTTTCAATGTAAGCTTATCCGGTTGATGTGAAAAAATTATGTACAGCAAACAAACATTTATAAAACAAAAACTGAAAATTTCTTCAGCGTTTCCCGGTTTTTCTTCCATATCATACAGTTTATTTCTATGGTAGTCAAGAGAAAAGGCAGAAAAGATCCGGGGAAAGCCGCGGTAAGCAGGCTTTCCCCGAAAAAAGTTATCTCTTGCGGAAGGACTTGCAGTCGGTGCACTGATCCACGGTGGGGTTGGCCTCGTGGGTGCCCACCAGGATCTTCTCCAGAGAGCAGTAGTTGGCATCGTCGCAGTGGTAAGCGCACTGCTTGACGGTGCACTCGATGCACTTGTTGGCATTGCAGTTCATGGCATAGACCTCCTTTTTTGAATATAGCACTAGTATGGCTGAAAAACAGAAAATGATTCATGAATTTTATGCATTTAAAAATGTATATATACAATGGAAAATGGAAACGGAGGGGCGGATATTCTGCGCAAATATCCATTTATGCATACAAAATACTAATTTTTGTGGATTTTAACTTACAAAATCCACGGAAACGGAAACTATATTTGGTTTAATATACAATTGACTATGAATAATATACGATGTATAATGCAACCATCAAACAGCCCCCGGGACGGGGACGGAAAAAGGAGAAAAGGAATTATGAAAAAACTGATCGCTGCTATGCTGAGCATTCTGATGCTGTTGGGTATGCTCACCGCCTGCCAGCCTGCTGAGCAGGAAGGCCCCGGCGCCAATAAGTACAACCTGACCACCGTAAAGGAAGGCTACCTGACCGTCATCACCTCTCCCGACTATGCCCCCTATGAGTTCTACGCTCTGGACGCCAACGGCGACCCCACCCTGGCCGGCTTTGATATGGCTCTGGCCCAGTACATCGCCGATTACCTGGAGCTGACCCTGGAGGTCGTCCCCATGGACTTCAACGGCATCCTGGGCGAGATGCAGAACGGCACCGCTGACCTGGCTATGGCCGGTCTGTCTCCTGATGAAGAGCGTAAGGCTGCCATGGATTTCACCGATATCTACTACGGCGGCAAGCAGGCCTTCATCACCGTCAGCGGCAAGGCTGACCTGTTCACCGACCTGGCTTCCACCAACAACAGCGAGTATACCATCGCTGCCCAGACCGGCACCATCCAGAACGACCTGGCTGCCGAATACAGCCCCAATGCGGAGCTGGTCAATCTGACCAAGGCAACCGATATCATCGCTGAGCTGATCTCCGGCCAGATCGACGGCGCCTACATCGAGTGGGATGTGGCCGTGGCTTACAAGGCAAACTACCCCGAGCTGACCATCGTGTGCGAAGTCCCCTATGAGGACGACGGCAACATCATCGGCGTGAACAAGGGCAACGCTGACCTGCTGAAGTATGTCAACGAAGCTCTGAACAAGTGCATCGACAGCGGCGAATTCGCCAAGTTTGTGGATGCTGCCCAGGAGCTGGCCTCCGGCGATACCTACGAGGGTATGCTGGGTGAGGACGGCAAGCCCACCGAGGCTCCTGAGGAAGAAGCCGGCGAATGATCCTATAATCTGCAAATTCCTCCCCGCCTTCCACGGGGAGGAATTTGATGCGTATATGAAAGGAACAGTACATGAATAATTTTATCACGGCGGAAAATTTCCAGAAGACTTTCCGCTACATTAAGCTCATCGAGCAGGGCCTGGCGGTCACGGTGATGCTGGCGGCCTCCACGGTGGTCATCGGCTTCGTCCTGGGCATCATCCTGGCCATCATGCGCATGACAGACATCCGCCCCTTCCGTTTCCTGGCCTATGGCAAGGACGGCCGCATCCGCAACAGTAAGGTGCTGGTGGCCATCAGCAAGTTTAACCCCGTCTCCTTCCTTGCCACCGCCTATGTGGAGATCATCCGTTCTACCCCGGTCCTGGTGCAGATCATGATCATCTACCACGGCGTATTCAGCAAGCTGATCGACCTGCCCAATTTTACCCTGTTCGGCTTCCTGAAATTCAACCGGTTCTTCCCCGGTGTTGTGGCCCTGGGCATCAATTCCGGCGCTTACCTGTGCGAGATCATCCGCAGCGGCATCCAGTCCATTGACGGCGGCCAGACCGAAGCTGCCAGAAGCCTGGGCATGACCAAGACCCAGACCTTGCTGCAGATCATCCTGCCCCAGGCTATCAAGAATATCCTGCCGGCCATTGCCAATGAATTCGTGGTGATTATCAAGGAGTCCTCCATCACCTACACCATCGGTGTGCAGGATCTGATGTTCGCGGTGGATGCTATCCGTGGCGCGAACTTCATCGTCATGGAGCCGCTGCTGGTGGCTACGGCTATCTACTTCTGCCTGTGCTTCCCCACCTCGAAGCTGATCGCGTATTTTGAAAGGAGGATGAGCCGCGGTGACAAGCGCTAAACTGATCCAGGTAAAAAACCTGAAGAAACACTATAATAAGGGCGCCATCCGTGCCCTGGACGATGTCAGCGTGGACATCAATAAGGGCGATGTGATGGTGGTCATCGGTCCTTCCGGCTCCGGTAAATCCACGCTGCTGCGCAGCCTGAATCTGCTGGAGGTACCCACCGACGGCGAGGTCATTTTCCATAATATCGACATCACCAAGAAGAGCTTTATCAATAAGCAGGGCAAGAAGGAAAAGGTGGACATCAACCTGCACCGTCAGAAGATGGGCATGGTGTTCCAGCACTTTAACCTGTTCCCCCACAAGACCATCATGGAGAATATGATCCTGGCACCGGTGAAGGTGCTGAAGATGGATAAGACCGTAGCCCGGGAGAAGGCCCTGGGTCTTCTGAAGCGTGTTGGCCTGGAGGATCGGGCGGAAGCCTATCCCATCCAGCTTTCCGGCGGACAGAAGCAGCGTGTGGCCATCGTCCGTGCGCTGATGATGGAGCCGGAGGTCATGCTTTTTGATGAGCCTACCTCCGCCCTGGACCCGGAAATGGTCGGCGAGGTTCTGGAGGTCATGAAGGAGCTGGCAAGAGGCGGCATGACCATGGTGGTGGTCACACATGAGATGGGCTTTGCCCGGGAAGTGGGCAACCGGGTGCTGTTTATGGATGAGGGCAAGATCCTGGAGGAGGGCAGCCCGGAGGATATCTTCGAGCGGCCTCAGAACCCCCGTCTGCAGGATTTTCTGGCCAAGGTGCTGTAATTGCAAAGCGGGACGCATTCGCGTCCCGCTTTTTTGCGCATCTGCGCAATACTCCCTGTAGGGGAGGGTCTTGACCCTCCCTTTTGCAACGCACTTACGGCGTGGCTGTAGGGGCCGATGACCACATCGGCCAAAAGGCTTCTCCTCCAGGAGAAGCCTTTTGCGGCGGGACCAAGGCCCCGCCCTACAATATTGCCATAGGTGCGTCGCCCTTGTAGGGGCGAGCATTGCTCGTCCGCCTGTGGGATATCGCACTGGGGTAACGGACGGCCAATGGCCGCCCCTACTTTGCTTTTTGGGTTTGTTCGTCGGGGCCCTTGACCACATGGGCCCAAAGGCCCCCTCTCACCGGGTGGCGCATATTCTACTCCACGGTGGAGATAGCTATGGCGGGAGACAGGGTGGTCAGCACCTGCCGGTTTTGCTTTTTCTGCTGCACGCACAAAAAAAGACACGCGGCTAAGATCACCATGCATACATTCATCAGGATCCGGTCGGTTTTACAGCCCATATATCGATTCAGCCCTCTTTCGTAGATTGTATGGGTAGTATAAGGGGTGGATCATGACCGATTCAAGGGAATCCTGCCCTCCTGTGAATTTTCTGAAAATTTCCCGCTGCTCGGTTGCAAATGTCCACCACTCGTGGTAAAATGTCCTCATAACTCTGAAACTGAAGTGAAAAGGAGAAATGACCCATGATTTCCAGAGAGATTTGCCAGCGTGTGCTTGGCAAGGCGGTGTCTACCGGCGCGGATTATGCCGAGCTTTTTGCGGAGAACACCGTCAATCACAATATCAGCATGATCGACAGCCGTGTGGAGTCCATTAAGGACGCGGTGATCGCCGGTGCCGCGGTGCGTGTATACAAGGGCCTGCGCAGCGTCATGGCCACCACCGTGGATACCTCCGAAGCAGGCCTTCTGCGCTGCGCCGAAGCGGCTGCGGATGCCCTGGGTGAAGGCACTGCCCAGATCGACATCGTGCTTACCGGCCGCCTGTTTGGTGACATCCATCCCATTCGGGAAGTTCCCTCCACCGTGGGCAATGCCCGGAAGGTGGCGATCCTGAAGGAAGGTTACTTCGCCGCGAAGGAGTACAGCGATGCCATCTCCCAGGTCAGCGGCAATCTGCTGGATGTGGATCACAATATCCTTATCGCCAATACCGAGGGTATCTACACCCAGGACCGGCAGATCCGCACCCGGATCGCCATCAGCGCCATCGCCCAGGCAGGCGGGGAGACCCAGACCGGCTCCTGCAATCCCGGACGGCGGATGGGCCTGGAGATGTTCGACTTCATCGACCCCAAGGCCGTGGGTATCCACGCGGCAAAGCAGGCGGTGACCATGGCCGGTGCCGGCTACTGCCCCGCAGGTGTCATGCCCGTGGTCATCGACAACGGCTTCGGCGGCGTTATTTTCCACGAGGCCTGCGGTCACTCTCTGGAAGCCTCCGGCGTGGCTTATGGCAGATCTCAGTTTGCCGGCAAGCTGGGCCAGAAGATCGCCAATGAGAAGGTCACCGCCATCGACGACGGCACCATCCCCAATGCCTGGGGCTCTATCAATGTGGACGACGAGGGTACTCCCGCTCAGAAGAATGTGCTGATCGAAAACGGCGTGCTGAAGTCCTATATGATCGACAAGTTCAACGGCCGCCGCATGGGCATGGCCTCCACCGGCAATGCCCGCCGCCAGAGCTACGCCTATACCCCCACCTCCCGCATGACCAATACCTACATCGCTCCCGGCGACGATAAGAACGAGGATATCATCGCCTCTGTGGAGTATGGCCTGTATGCCAAGGAAATGGGCGGCGGCAGCGTCAACCCGGTCACCGGCGAGTTTAACTTCTCCGTCAACGAGGGCTATATTATCCGTAACGGCCAGATCTGCGAGCCTGTCCGGGGCGCCAGCCTGGTGGGCAAGGGATCCCAGATCATTCAGAATATCGATATGGTCGGATCTAACCTGGATATGGGTCAGGGCATGTGCGGCTCCTCCAGCGGCAGCATCCCCACCAATGTGGGCCAGCCCATGATCCGGGTGTCCAGCATCACCGTGGGCGGAAGATAAGGAGGGTACAAATGAAGATGCGCAATAAGGTATTTGCACTGGCATTAGTTGTGTCTCTGTGCATGAGTGTTTTTACAACAGGAAATGCGGTGGGAGAAGATACGGATCTAGAATCTTCAAATCCTATGTACGGAAGTTGTGCACCTCAGAATATGTACATTGATAGTGCAATTGATACTACCCAGGGTTATGTGCATTCAGATGGTGTCATTCCTGTGGAGTTTTCGCTGCATGGGACAAGTAATACCGATGAGATAACATTGGATATTGTTAGTACAATGCAGATCACCCATTCCGTAGATTGGCAAACGCAAAGTGATGGCTCTAAAGTAGTTCAGGGAGAAATAACCATCCAGAGCGAACCTACAGAACAAGCATATGACAGCGTTTCCTTTGATAATGTGACGATTACTGTAAGAGCAACTGATGAAGAAAACAGTGAAGATGTCGTATCCCTGGAAATCTTTGTGCTCAATTCTCAATACGGTTTATTTGTAGGATATATTAACGAAGAATGTCTTCAGGACTTCTTTGTACAGTGGCTATATGATAATGACCTGATTACTTTGGCGAGTTACGACGAATATGTTACAAATAAGCGCACAGCAGTTCCTATTTCCAATGATGAATATGCAGCTGTTTTAGACGGAACAAAAGCAGTGCGCGCTGTATCTGCGCAGCAAACTTGTGTATATGTTCAATACTCTGTTATGGCTCTTAATGGAGGAAGCCGACTAACGGTTAGCGGCAGTATTACATGGACAGATATGCGAGGTGGGGCGCACCCTGCCCAAGGAATTAAGGTTGAGGTTTTGGACGATGATGTAACAGTAAATGATACATTGGGAACAGCGTATACATCATCGACGGGAGCGTTTTCGCTTACTTTTGATAACCAAACCGGAATCAACGAGTTAGGGGGATGTGATCTTTTCCTTACGGTCTATGCCAGCTCAGAGAATGTCGTCGTGGACGACACATTTGGTTCAGCCTATAGCTTTGATGTAGTAATTGGTGACAATATTTCATCCAGCATCAGCCAAAGAACGCAGTCCTACGGCCCTAACAACACCTCGAATGCATTCCAAATCCATCAGGCGATATATCTGGGTGCGAAGTACTATAAGTCTATGACGAATACATCTGCGCCTACCGTGACTGTAGGTTTTCCGTATTCAGATAGTTTGACTACCATGTATGTCAATTCGAGAATCTATGTGCAGGCCAGCACATATTATTCGTGGGATGTAATGTTGCATGAGTATGGCCATTTTGTGGCCGATATATTTGGCTTCCATGAAGTCCAAGTTGGCAATCACTATCTTTCTGAAAGCATTATTGATACTAAGTTAGGGGGAGATAATGATGTAACTTTGGCAGACTTAGATAATGTGAAAGAGGCAGCTTGTAGGCTTGCATGGTCTGAAGGGTGGGCGACATATTTTTCGATATCATGTCAGAGTTACGAACAAGCAAGTCAGCTAGGTGTGCCGTATGTTGGGAATATACTATATGAGGATCTAAGTTCCACATATTATTGTGATAACATAGAGTCATACATTGGCAAAGGAGAAGCTAGCGAGAGAGCGGTCTTCTGTATATTGTGGGATCTTGCGGATTCGCCGTCCATGGCTGGGGCGCTAACAGAAAGCCATGATTCCATCGGCATCGGCTTTAAAACAGTATGGAATCGAGTGATGTCCTCCAATGCGAAGACTCTTTCCCAGTTTATGGGATATCTGTACTCGCTGTATAGCAAAACCTCCTTTATCTATATGAACTTAGGTGCTATTTTGGCGGTGCAGAATGTGACCGCTGCCTCTTTGAGTGATTCTGGGGATATGACGGCGTTTAGTTGTACGAGGAAAACAGGAACGCAGAACTGCGTTGATACATATTGGATCGAATTCTATGATGCTTCGACACTGAACATAATCTACTCCTTTAGCATGGGCACCACGAACAACAGATTCCTAATGTCTACAGAGGTCGCTAATAATTTGAAGAGCAATTATGCCAACGGAGTATACTGGTGTATAAAAGCAGTGCCGATAGGAACATACTCCACGGGGCCGTATTACTCGAGCTTTGCATTTCTGGATCCTACGGTAACGATCTTAGGAGCAGGTGAAAGTGATGAAACTGCATAAGGCAGCAAAGATCTTGCTTTGTGCCGGCATAGCGGTCAGTATCCTTTTCTTTGGCTGTGTACTGTTTTTCAGAACGGATCATGGGCTATCGGTGCTGCAGCATGACCGGGTGCTGATAGGCCCGCCGGCATCGCCATTGGAAGTGGGAATCTCTGCTGAGCGGTCGGCAATGCCAATCAGTGATATCTTTTCGGCGCAAGTATTTTTTGGAGCGCACGCCGGCGCGGACGATTTTGACTATTTTGAGATTGCGGTCGATACTGCAGATTTCGCAGTATCGATGGATGTTCCCCAGACACAAGCTATCGGAGAAGATGGATATGATTGGGAGCGGTTTGATATCAACGGTACTGTTGAAGAAGCTGCGGATCTTCCCTTTGATTTTCAGATTTCCCTGGATCCTGTGTGGGATGACGGTGACAGGGAAGGTGCGATAGAGATCGAAATCGCCATGCTTACGACTGACAACAGAGGAAAGGCGGTCACATCGGTTACGCTTTACTACTGCGGCAGCGAAAAGAATATCTGCTTCAGCACAAAATCGGTGGAGCATGCACGGTGGCTGCTGTGGTGGCACGATTTGTAATATGATGAGGAGAGAATAAACAATGGATTTTAACAGTTTCAAGGAAGCGGTCATTGCCAAGTGTGCCGAGATGGGTATCACGGAATATGAGCTTTACTATCAGGCTGCGGAGTCTACCTCCGTCAGCGCTTATCTGCACGAGACCAACCAGTTTACCAGCTCCATCGAGGGCGGCGTGTGCTTCCGCTGCATCGTGGGCGGCAAGATGGGCTACGCCTCCACCGAGGCCCTCAATGCCCAGGAGGCTGCCGCGGTGGTGGAGCGTGCCGCGGACAATGCGGCGGTGCTGGAAAGCAGCGACCCGGTATTTCTGGGCGAGGGCGGCCAGAGCTATGAGCCGCTGGAAGTCAAGAGCTATCCTCTGCCCACCGCTGAGGAGCTGATCCGCAAGGTGCTGTCCTCCCAGGAGGCGCTGTATGCCGCGGACAAGGCCGTCGTCGACGGTAGCACTACCCAGGGCATCAGCGAGCGCAGCAGCTTCGCCATCTACAATTCCAAGGGCCTGGACCTGCACTATGAGAACAGCGCCAGCGGCCTTGTGATGGCGGCGGTGGTCACCGACGGCAAGGAAAAGGCCAATGACTACCAGATCAAGCTGGGTGATCTGAACACTCTGGATGCCGCCGCTCTGGCGGCGAAGGCTGCCCAGGGTGCCATCCGCAAGCTGGGCGGTGAGCCTGCGCCCACGGGCCAGTATCCCGTGGTATTCTCCCCGGATGCCATGTCGGATCTTCTGCAGGTGTTCTCCTCCGCCTTCTCCTCCGAGGCTGCCCAGAAGGGCCTTTCCAAGTTGGCGGGCAAGGAAGGGGAGGTGATCGCCTCGCCGCTGGTGACCATCGTGGACGATCCTTTCCATAAGGACAACCCCATGCCCATCAACTTCGACGCGGAGGGTTCTCCCACCCATAAGAAGAATGTGGTGGAAAACGGCAAGCTGGTGACGCTGCTGTACAACCTGAAGACCGCGGCCCTGGCCGGCAGGAAGACCACCGGCAATGCCTCCAAGGCCGGCTACGACGCGGCAGTCGCCGTGCGGCCCTTTACCATGTACCTGGCCGGCGGTGATATCACCGAGGAGCAGCTGCTGTGTAAGGCGGGCAACGGCGTGTATATCGATTCTCTGGGCGGCCTGCACGCAGGCGCCAATGCCATCACCGGCGATTTCTCATTGCAGAGCGGCGGTTTCATGATCGAAAACGGTGTTAAGACCGTGCCGGTGAAGTCCTTCACCGTGGCGGGCAATTTCTTCGACCTGCTGAAGAATATCACCGCCCTGGCGGATAACAGCCAGCTGCCTTCTGCCATGGGCATGACCGCCTTCGGCGCTCCTACGGTGCTGGTGGAGGGTCTGTCCGTAGCGGGCAAATAAAAATTGAAAGAAAAAAGGCTGAGAGCGGCAAAAGATGGCTGCTCTCAGCTGATTTTTTATAGCATATTGCTTAAAAATGCAAGAGTATGGCGAATCAGTTGCAAATAGTCCTTGCATTGCGCATATACAGATGGTATAATCATGCTATTATTGTGTTGGGAGGCATCGGCCTATGAATTATGTGGATGAGATCCTGCAAAGAGTGCGGGAGCAGAATCTGGATCAGCCGGAATTTAACCAGGCGGTGGAAGAGGTGCTGGAATCTTTGCGCCCCGTCATCGAGCGCAATGAGGCGGCCTACCGCCGGGACGCGATTCTGGAGCGGCTGACCACCTCCGAGCGTACCATCATCTTCAGCGTGCCCTGGGTGGATGACCACGGCCAGGTGCAGCTGAACCGTGGCTACCGTGTCCAGTTCAACGGTGCCATCGGCCCCTACAAGGGCGGTCTGCGCTTCCATCCTTCCGTGAATCTGAGCGTTATCAAGTTCCTGGGCTTTGAGCAGATCTTCAAGAATTCCCTTACCGGCCTGCCCATGGGCGGCGCCAAGGGTGGCTCCGACTTTGACCCCAAGGGCAAGTCCGACCGGGAGATCATGCGCTTCTGCCAGACCTTTATGATGGAGCTTTCCAAGTATATCGGCCCGGATACGGATGTCCCCGCCGGCGATATCGGCGTGGGCGCCCGGGAGATCGGCTATATGTTTGGCCAGTACCGGAAGATCCGCAATGTGTTTGAGGGCGTCCTCACCGGCAAGGGCCTTGCCTATGGCGGCAGTCTGGCCCGGCGGGAAGCCACCGGATACGGCCTGCTGTATCTGACCCGGGAGATGCTCAAGTGCAACGGGCATAACATCAAGGGTAAGACCGTGGCGGTATCCGGCGCGGGCAATGTGGCCATCTATGCTATTGAAAAGGCCGCGCAGCTGGGCGCAAAGCCTGTGACCTGCTCCGATTCCAGCGGTTGGATCTACGATCCCGACGGCATCGATGTGGAGCTTTTAAAGCAGGTGAAGGAGGTCAACCGGGCAAGGCTGACCGAGTATGCCGCCCAGCGGCCCAATGCGGTGTACCACCCGGGCAAGGGCGTCTGGTCCACACCCTGCGACATTGCGCTGCCCTGTGCCACCCAGAACGAGCTGACCCTCACCGACGCCCAGGCGCTGGTGGCCCATGGCTGCATCGCCGTGGCAGAGGGTGCCAATATGCCCACCACTTTGGAGGCCACCAAGCATCTGCAGGCCAGCGGCGTACTGTTCTGCCCGGGCAAGGCTGCCAATGCCGGCGGCGTTGCCACCTCCGGTCTGGAGATGAGCCAGAATTCCGGCCGTATCAGCTGGACCTTTGAGGAAGTGGACGCCAAGCTGCAGCATATCATGGTCAGCATCTTCCGCAATGTGGAAAATGCCGCCAGAGAGTACGGCATGGACGGCGACTATGTGGCCGGTGCCAATATCGCCGGCTTCCTGAAGGTCGTGGATGCCATGATGGCCCAGGGCGTTTGCTAAGGAGAATAAGCACGGGGTGCGCAAGCTTTGCGCACCCCGTGAAATGTTTTTACAGGTGGAATTGTGCCTGATAGTCAGCAAACTGCCGGGCAAAATCCGGGTTTTCCTTCTTGTACAACCGGTGAGTCTCATGAGAGTTGCGGTTGTGATGGTGCAGGTCGATGACAGCGCCCGCCAGGTTGGCGCAGTGGTCACCGATACGCTCCAGACCGGTGAGCACCTCCGACCAGACGAAGCCGGTCTCGATGCTGCAGCTGCCTTGCTGCAGCCGCTGGATGTGCCGGTCACGCAGCTGATCCTTCAGATCGTCGATGACCTCCTCCAGAGGCTCGATGCTCCGGGCGGCCTCCAGATCCATGGAAAGGAAGGCCCGGAAGGACAGGTCGATGATCTGCGCCACCGCGTCGGTCAGCACCTTCAGCTCCGTCTGTGCGGCAGGGGAGAGGGCGGTGCCCTTCTGGTGCAGCTCCTCCGCAGCCTCCATCAGATTGCGGCTGTGGTCGCCGATACGCTCGAAGTCATTGATGGCCTTGAGCAACGCGGCGGCTTCGGCGGTGTCTTCCTCACTCAGCTGCAGGGAGCTGAGCTTGACAAGGTAGGTTCCCAGAATATCCTCGTAGTGGTCGGTGAGCCGTTCGCCTTTACGGACGGTCTCCGCCAGCTCGGCAGTATAGCCGGAGAGGATCTGTACACCGCTGCGGTAGGTCTGGGCGGTGGCATTGGCCATCTCCTGGGCGGTGATGCGGCACTGCTGCAGCGCGATGGGCGGCGTGGTCAGCAGACGCTCGTCCAGCTCTGCTACCTTCTCCTCCTCGTCCGTATCCGGCACAAGGCGGCACACCAGCTTCTCCAGCAGATTGCCTGCAGGCAGCAGCAGGCCGGTGCAGACGATATTGAACAGGGTATGGCAGATGGCGATGCCGAAGTGGGTAGCGCTCTCATCCAGAATGGCGGGAGCGAAGATGGCATCGATGGCCACGAACAGGATCAGGCACACCACGGTACCTAGAATATTAAAGAGCAGATGCACAAATGCCGCCCGCTTGGCATTCTTGGTGGTGCCGACACTGGAGAGCATGGCGGTGATGCAGGTGCCGATGTTCTGACCCATGATGATGGGGAAGGCGGCGGAGTAGCTCACCTGGCCGGTGGCGGACAGGGCCTGCAGAATACCCACGGAGGCGGAGCTGGACTGGATGACGGCGGTGAGGATCGCGCCGGCCAGCACGCCCAGGATGGGATTGGTGAACAGCAGGAACAGATCCTGGAAGGCAGGCACATCCTTCAGCTCCCCCACCGCGCCGGACATGGTGTCCATGCCGAACATCAGTGTGGCAAAGCCCAGCAGGATCATGCCGGTATCCTTCTTCTTGCTGCTCTTTAAGAACATGTAGAAGATGATGCCGATCAGTGCCAGCACGGGGGTAAATGAGGTGGGCTTCAGCAGCTGGATGAACAGACTGTCGCCTTCAATGCCGCTGAGGCTGAGGATCCAGGAGGTGACGGTGGTGCCTACATTGGCACCCATGATCACATTGATGGCCTGGGCCAGGGTCAGCAGCCCGGAGTTTACAAAGCCCACCACCATGACGGTGGTAGCCGAGGAGCTTTGGATCACGGCGGTGACACCCAGGCCGGTGAGAAAGCCCAGTGCCTTATTGGAGGTCAGCTTGGTCAGCAGGCTGCGCAGGCCGCTGCCGGCGCGGCGCTCCAGAGCCTGTCCCATGATGTTCATACCGAAAAGGAACAGGCACAAACCGCCGATCATAGTTAAGATATCAAAGATGTCCATAGGATGAAATTCCTTTCAATTTTTCAATTTGCTAAAATATGACATCATAAAAAATTATAACAAATGTGCGTCTGTAATTGTGAATAAACTGTGAACGAATATAGTACATTTTTCTGCGTATTTTATCCCTGTTTTGTGACATGTTGCCCATGGGGCAAAAGGGGAGTGAAATCAGTATTTCCCCGGGTCGGAAAAAGCAAACGGATTTTGCTGTGCCGCATTGACTTTTTCCCGGCCGGAATGTATAATAACCTGTGGAAATCTGTAAATCCAAAGACGGCGCAGCCGTCTTTCGAAAAGAAAGGAAAAATTGCCATGATTTATAGTGCAGAAGTTCAACACATGTGCTCCGTGGCCAAGGGTGCCTACCACGGCCCCGCTCCCATTCCCGAAGAGGGCAAGTGGGTGCAGGTCAAGGAAATTAAGGATGTCAGCGGTTTCACCCACGGCATCGGCTGGTGCGCTCCTCAGCAGGGCTGCTGCAAGCTGACCCTGAATGTGAAGGAAGGCATCATTGAAGAGGCTCTGGTGGAGACCCTGGGCTGCTCCGGCATGACCCACTCCGCGGCTATGGCTTCCGAGATCCTCATCGGCAAGACCCTGCTGGAGGCTCTGAACACCGACCTGGTGTGCGACGCCATCAACACCGCTATGCGCGAGCTGTTCCTGCAGATCGTCTACGGCCGCAGCCAGTCCGCATTCTCTGAGGACGGCCTGGCAGTTGGCGCTTCCCTGGAAGACCTGGGCAAGGGTCTGCGCAGCCAGGTGGGCACCATGTTCGCCACCAAGGCAAAGGGCCCCCGTTACCTGGAGATGGCAGAGGGCTATGTTACCCGCTGCGCTCTGGACGAGGACAACCTGATCATCGGTTATGAGTTCATCAACCTGGGCAAGATGATGGACTTCATCAAGAAGGGCGATGACGCCGCTGTTGCTCTGGAGAAGGCCAAGGGTCACTATGGCCGCTTCGAGAACGCCGCCAAGTACATCGACCCCCGTCACGAATAAGAGGAGGACTACACAATGGCTTTGTTTGAAGGTTACGAAAGAAAAATCGACAAGATCAACGGTGTCCTCGCTCAGTACGGCCTGAACTCCGTGGAAGAGTGCCGCGAGATCTGCGTGGCCAAGGGCTTCGACCCCTACACCATCACCAAGGGCATCCAGCCCATCGCTTTTGAGGACGTGGCTTGGGCCTACTGCGTGGGCGCTGCCATCGCTCTGAAGAAGGGCGTGAAGAACGCTGCTGAGGCTGCTGAGGCCATCGGCATCGGTCTGCAGGCCTTCTGCATCCCCGGCTCCGTCGCTGAGGACCGCAAGGTCGGTCTGGGCCACGGCAACCTGGGCGCCATGCTGCTGCGTGACGAGACCAAGTGCTTCGCTTTCCTGGCCGGCCACGAGTCCTTCGCTGCCGCCGAAGGCGCCATCGGTATCGCCCGCTCCGCCAATAAGGCCCGTAAGGAGCCTCTGCGTGTCATCCTGAACGGCCTGGGCAAGGACGCTGCGCAGATCATCTCCCGTATCAACGGCTTCACCTATGTGCAGACGCAGTTCGACTACTACACCGGTGAGCTGAAGATCGTCAAGAAGATCCCCTACTCCACCGGCGAGCGTGCTGCCGTTAACTGCTACGGCTGTGACGATGT
>JBGVJN010000015.1:0-53735 GCA_045129455.1 Faecousia sp.
CAGTAGTGTCGAAGCGGTTGGAAAGGATGGATGTAAAGCGGACGATGAACTGACCCACGCTCAATTCCTCGATGTCCCTTGCCATCATTTCGGCTTTGATTTCATCCCGCAGGGTTTCGGCTTCGGCCTTTGCTTCCTCAATCAGTTCTTCCAAGTCCCGCAGGGCTTCAATTTTCGTGGTAATTTCATTTGCAGACATTTTTCATTTCTCCTTTTATTGTTTGGTGGTTGCCGTCTTTCCGTGCTGCCTTAGCCACGCTACCAATTTCGCAAGGCGGTTTGTTTGGGCTTCGTCAACTTGTCCGCTCTCATTTACAAGGATATTATAGCACGAAAAACCGTGCAAGTCTATTGACATATTGCACGAAAGTTAGTGCTTTTTACTGTGTATTTTTGCACTTGATTTCGTGCAACATTTCCAGTATAATATGGACAATGGGAAAGGAGGCGGTTGTTCATGCCGTTGCGATATAAAATAGATGTTCTCAACGCCTTAAAAGAGAAAGGCTACAATACAAACAAAATTAGAACGGAGGGCCTGCTGAGCCAATCCACCTTGCAGAAGTTCCGGCAGCAGCAAGGTGTTTCGTGGGAAAATCTTGAAACTCTCTGCCGCTTGTTGGAATGCCAGCCCGGCGATTTGCTGGAATACACTGAGGATTGACGGGGCGTATATTACAGGAAGCCAAAAGCGTCAAATCACGATAGCCGTCTAGCGTGACCGTGCCCGTTTCCCTAAGGCATTTTGTTTCCGGATTACGGTTTTCATGGCCATCATCGATAAGACCATCTCTTCCCCGTCAGACGGGGATAAACGAAAAATAACGGCAGCCGTTCCGTTTTGGAACTGGCTGCCGCCTTTTATTTGAAGTCTTTGAGGATTTCCTTCATTGCTTCATCGATTGTGGTTTTTAGACTCTTGTGGATGAGCGCCATTATCGTTGCTTCGAGAACACCCTTCTTGCGCTTCTTCTTTCGCCTGGATTCGTTCATTTCACGCTAACCTCACTTCTGACGATGACTTCTTCCTCGTCGTCCTGTGTGTAAAGCCGCTGCTCGACGTAGTTCTCCGTGGCGGATTTGCCGTTGAGCTGATACCAGTAGCGGGAGGGAAGCGTGCCTTGCTGATAGGAAAGTAATGTTGTAATATCCATCTTGGTTTCTCCTTTATATCGTATTTACGAGGGCAGCCGCAAGCGGCTGTCCCTCGCCGCTGTTAGTTTGTGGCTAAGCCACAAACTAACGCGGAACCTCCATATATTCATAAAAACCATAAGGGGGAATTTGGCCAAAGCCGCCCAATCAAGTCAAACATTTCCAAGATAATAGGAGGGGTATATATTCCGGAAAAGTCTGACTTGAAATAAAAAAGCAACTGTCGATAGTTGACAGTTGCTATTTCACATATTCATCTTCCAAGATGTTGATGAGTTGTTCAATCTCATCCTGATAGATTGCGTTGTTCTTCATTTTGGGTCTGCGGCAAGGGTGGCCGCCTACATAGTTAAACATCCGGAAATAGGCTGCATCCGTTCCCTCCTTGGGTTTGTATTCCCAGTAAATGTGCCACCCGGCGCAGTAAACTTCCTTCTTGATTTCTTCGCAGACCCGCGCCCCGTCTTTGCGCTTCTGAATTGCGTAATAAACGCAATCATCCCGGTCGAATGCAACGAAGTCAATCGTGCCTAAATACGCCACCCACTTACCAATCGTTTTGCTGGAGGGTGGGTCTGCTTCACCTTCTTCTTTCAACTTGCTGGCCATCACCTCGTATGGTTGCGTGGCAAACTCAGGGCAGCAAAATAGATAGTAATACAGTATTTTGAGCTTCTGAAAATCTGCTTGTGCAGGGATGCCCAGGGTGGTGATACAGAACAGGCGGAAAGGGTCATTGATAGCGGTAATGGTCAGCGTATAATTCTTCCATCCATCTATGATGTATTCCACCCCATAGCCATCCAATTTCCGCTTGATGCCTTGACGGTCTTCCGTTCCAAGGATACTAACGATTTCGTCCTTGGTATATGTTTTCAATTCCAACATTGCGATTCCTCCTTCTTATTCAAGTCAAACCTTTCCAAGATAATATAGGCTTTATATATGCCGGAAATGTTTGACTTGGTTTTGGTCTTATGCAGCATCACCCCGCATTTCTAAAACGGTTGCCGCCTTGACAATTTCAGGCTTGTTATAGAGGTAGAACAGTGGATTTTTTCGGAACTCGGGGAACTGCGCGATGAACCAATCCCGCACCAATGCATAACGGTTGGTCTGAATGACGGATGCCGAATACCGGAGGAAGCTATACTGTTCGAAGTAAACCTCGTTGTCCGGCAGAGCAGCCATAAAACGCTCCATATTCTCGTATTTGAGGTTCTTGAACTGATTGCAGCTAAACTTCTCACCGCTGCTGGAGGTGTAGCTGGTGGGTGTGCGGTGGCTCTTGCGCACCACGGTCAGGCCGGGGATTTCCTGCATCAGGCGGGTGTAGAGCTTGTATTCTTTACACTCATCCGTAGGGTTGGCAATTGCATCTGCGAAGCCCTTGCTGATGGTTAGGGTCTTGTTGACAATATCCAACTTATACTTTTCCATAACTATATTCTCCTTTTCTATTGGTTATCAGGCTGCGTCGGCAGCATTGTCTTCTACGGAAGGGGTGGCGGCAGTATAAGCTACCACCAAAGAAACATTGTGGTCAGAAATGGCTTTCCGGGCTTCTGCTACATTGAAATCCTTGAACTGACCCAAGAACCATTTCTTGGTGAAAGGATACACGCTGCTACCAATCTCCTTGGCCATCTTCTTTGCGCCCTCGTATCCATTCATAAGACTTGCGGAATTAGGCTGGATAGCGATGAACTTTTTCATCAGGTCGAAATTCAGGCCATCATAGGTTTCCTTGGCTTTGCTGCTGCGCTTCTTCTGCTCTTTGACAACCAGCTCGAAGTCAGGGTGAGCAGCCACCTTGGCAGCCAGTTCTTCGTAGATAGCTCCTTCACCCTTACCAGCCTTGTCGAAGCTGGCCTTGGTTCCGGTGATGGTCTTGTCAACAAAGTTGATGACAAAGCGCGGTGCATTCTTCTTGTTTTCCATAATTTACTCCTTTATCTGCGGATAGGTCGCAACCCTTATTTTTATTTGAGTGGGTTTGTGTCCCTCACTCTTTACGCCCATATTATACCAAATGGGGTATCCAATACTGTGGATACCCCAAAAAGATTTTTTACTTATTTCAGAAAATGTTTTGTGCAATTATGAATAAGAACTGTTCCAAGATGCACCGTTGTGTTCGATGATGCCGATAAACGCTAAAAGATGTTGGGCGATGCACAAATATCTTGCATTTCTATTGATTTGGATATATAATAAATATAAAGGCATGCGGTCTGTTGCGGCGGAAAGAAAGTAGTCCCGTGAAGACAGGCCACGAAAAAGTCAGTGTTTTCAAGGGCTTCTGCGGCTGGTTAGAGCGATTACCCACGGGGCAACGCCCCGTGATGCTTCACACGCATGAGGTCACAGGTTCGAGTCCTGTTGTCTCCACCAAAAGAAAGACCACCCAACGGGTGGTCTTTTTCTTTTGGTGGAGAATAAACAACGGACTCGAACCCATCTAAATGCGGCGCGGATGAGCGCCGCCGGCGAGGGCTGGACCGAGCCGCTCATTGATTTAATCGAGTCCTGTTGTCTCCTGCCGTAAGGCACAAACCGCAACCCACCCCACCCATTCGGGTGGTGTCTTTTTTTAGTGGCACAGGACTCGAACCCATTTAAATGCAACAGAGTGCGATTTGCTAAGGATGGAATTACCCGGTCAGTATTTGTAGTTCCGGAATTCATCAACACGATATTTCAAGACTTCCAAATGTGATAAATCATTTGGTACAAACAGATGATCCTCTGTATTGCATTCCAACATAACTCGTTTGAGACACTCGCAGCTTTTTAGTGGTTCAAGAGACTTTATGATATATTTACGATCCATAGTGCTGAATAACAGAAATTCTTCCAGCGAAGGTGCAGTAGGAAGAAGAGATAAGTCATAGCACATTTTCTTGCTTGCGGAAATAAAAATACCCTTTAAACTGTTGTTATTACTCATATTCCAAAGAGATTTTGCAGCTCTCAAATTGTAGAAAAGCAGATATTCTACATTTTTAAGTTTCCCCAAAGCAGACAAATCCCTTACTTGTGTGTTTTGGAAAAAATAGATTGTTTTGAAGTTATCTCCATATTCCAGCACAAACTTATCGAATTCTGACTGCGTTAAGTTACTTAGCTGAACATGAGATACATCCTTATGAAACTGCATTTCTTTGTCTACATCTGCAAAATGCGTAAGAGGATTATTTGAAAAAGAAATAATCTCTTCGGAACTGTATGCTCTGCCAGAATATAGATGAGAAATAAACTGGCTCATTTCCAATCTCCCTTCGGCTTGAATTATTCACACATTCTGAAAATAATACTATCACTTTTTCTCGGGTTATTCAACTAGCACAGTGATTTATGTTCTCAAAGAGCGCACTTACTCACCACCGACTCAGCCGGTGGTGTTGCGCTATGTAGGACAACTGAGGAAAGGCTCCCTTGTGTAAAGGGAGCTGGCAAAAATCTATTTGATTTTTGACTGAGGGATTGTCAATCAGGCTGATGCTGCCATCGGCAATCCGCCTACTGGAACAATCCCCCAGTCACGCTGCTCGCGTGACAGCCCCCTTTACACAAGGGGGCCTTTGGCACGGTGCAACTGGGAAAACTATCTTTGACAAATCCTGTGCCAGTCCGGTGGACTGTTGCTTGACCCCGGCTGGACGGGGTCAACACCTTAATTTTCGCCAAAGGCGAAAATGCAGACGAATCTCCTCAAGTCCACCGAAATCAGTAAAGGCCGCGTTTCCCAACCGGGAAACACGGCCTTTTTCAGATATTCGTGTCATGCATTAGTTCTGTGAATTGATTGCCTCGGTCAAGCGTGCTTCAAAACCTTCTTCATAGATGTCCTCATACAGATAATCTCGCAAAACGATCCTTCTGGGGAATTTGTCCGAGGGAAAATCAAAATAACAATCAATCTCATAAAATGGAAGCTCAGCCTCGTCCAAAGTCTTTCGCACATACAGCAGGATCTGGGCCAGGTTTGCAGGGGTGGCGCTCTTAGCGGAATACAAGTCAACATGCAACGAGATTATTCCGGCCTGTGCGCCCAAAATGGATAGATCATAAGAAGCATCCAGTTCCAGCGTATTACTGTCAATGTAGTTCTCCTTACCGTATAACGGATGCGAGTCTCGGCACAGCAAATAGCCGCTAACGCTAATATCCTCTGCGTCGGGGATGGAAAATGAAACCGCATTGACCGCGTCTCTGTATTCGTCGGATAAGCGACCAAGGGTATTGCTTTTGTTGGCGACTCGACGATTGTACATATTACCGCAGAGCTTCCCTATGTGATTATAGAACATTTCAAAATAACTGTCTTTACTTTTGTCTGAGATAATTTGTACGTGATAATCCTCGCGTTTGTCGTTGTAGGCGATATATTTTATTCTGTAGTCAGAATCCGGATGGTTTTCCTTCAGATATTGCTCTGCGGAAAATCTAATAATGGCACGGGATACAGGATTTTCAGGATTCTCTTTTAAAACGGTGTCGACGATCCAACCCAGCAGCAGAACGCAAACAACAACAATTACAACTATGCGTATCTTTTTCATTCTTATACCTCCGTCAGATGATAAGCATTCAGTAAACGATCCGTATACAGGGGTATCTTTTTGCCAAGAACAGCTTTGTAACCTTGCTTACACTTACCTTACAATGATTTGCGGGTGTATACCTACAGTAATGATAACATTGGATCGTCAGAAAAGCAATCTATTTGTACTTGGTGCAGGAAACAGTGATCTGAAAAATTCCGCAGCCAAGAAGAACAACTCCCAGCAGCATCGTTAGCCAAAAGACCGGGAACGGGCGAGCCTGCTTGCTCTTGATTGGGTCTGTGTCATTGACAGTGCTCCTTTCCTGCTTTTTTTAGCACCTTACGGTGGGGCATTATAATACCTTCTATGGTAAAAAGAATATACCATTATTCCGCGGGCATATCAATGAAAGAAGGATTGTTCCATTGCTGCGTATGTGACCTATTATCCCGGACGCAGCTTTTGCGTTGAAAAAACCGACCTGCCAGATGGCAGGTCGGTTTTTCAACCTCTTTGGTAAAGGTAGTAGGTGTACTTGATACCACTGTAGTAGAAATCCGCGGTGCTGACGAGCGTAAAGTCGGAAGTGTCGGGACTATAGCGGTCAAGGGTGTACCTGCGGGTGATGACGAAGTCCACCTCGCCGCTTTCGATAGCGTCCCGCTGATCATTCCACATCTGCGGGACATTGATATTGAAGTAACAGAAATATCGGCAGCTGGGTTTTACGCCGGCCGCATAGTAAAAGCCGGAATCCAGAAAACCGTAATTGAGGATCTGGGGATCTTCCACGGTATTTATGATCTGGGCGAACTTATACTGGGGATAATCTTCTTTTGCATAGCGCATCATATACGCGTTGCGGCTGCAGGTGAAGCTGACCGCAAACATGGCCACAGTCAGCGACAGGATCGCTAAATTTTGCAGCCAGCGACTGTCTGCCAGCGCTTCCCGGAAAGTATCCAGCGGCAGCAGCCGCAGCAGGCGGATGACAGCGATGGGGCCGTAGACCGCAAAGGCGGCAAAGACAAATGCGTAGTAGGGGTAAGGCCGCATTCCCCAATAGGTGCCAACCACCAGCACCAGGAAAGAAAGCACCGCAGCCAGCAGGATCCGCCAGTGCTTGCGAATATCTGCCAGCAGCCCCAGGGCGCCGATGCCGATCATGGTAAAAACGGCGGCATTATTTTCAGCCACATTGACCATGATCTGCCAATACAGCTCGATCCGGCTCACATCCTCTGTCTCCGCTTCGACGGGATAAAGGAAGATGTTGTTGTAGAAGTATACCTCGATCAGATCCGCCACCGCGCCATGGTACAGGAAATAGGCAAAGACTACGGCGCTGACCGCGGCGATCCCCAGCAGGAAGCCTCCCACGGTGATGCCCAGCTGCTTCCACTGGGGCTTGGGGAACATATAGCTGATGAGGATATACAGGGCAAGACCCAAATAAAAGCCCAAGCCTGTGAATTTGATCCACAGGACCATGGAGGCAAAGACGCCGTTGAGGAAGGCCTCCGTAAAGGTCAGCGTTCTTTCTTCCCGGGCAGCCCGGGTGACGGAATACAGACCGTAGACCAGCATAAAGAGGCAAAGTCCTTCCGCGCTGGAGCCGTGGGAAAAGGCGGCGCTGATGGGGATCAGCGCTCCCAAAACCACGATGATCCAGTAGATCACCTTGCACTGCCCCAGATAGACCTGGGCCAGCTTACCGCTGAGATACAGGAAAAGACCGAAACAGATGACCTCCAGGATAAAAACGCCCCAGAAGGTATCCCGGGAGATCAAAGCAGCCAGGGCATACAGGAAGTATAGCACAGGCCCTTTTTGCTCATACAGATCCATATAAGGCACCTGACCATCCAGGATCCCCCGTCCCATGGTGAAGAAGCAGTGGACATCCACCCAGTCATTCATGGCATACAGAGGGGAGCTTTTGGAGTGGATCAGCAAAAACAGGGCAGCGATCCCCATGGAGAAGAGCAGTAACCGGTGATCCCGGGATAAGCGACGAAATTTCATGAAAGCTCCTTTGTCAGCTGCTTCTTTTCGTACAGACTGTACCCTTTATCCACCAGGCAGGTGGCAAGGAAGGCAAAGCCGATGCCCATGGCCACGGAGAACAGCACATCGGTAGGATAGTGGACATACAAGTAAAGCCGGGAGAAGGCGATGAGGGTCGCCAGGATCATTGCGGGGATGCCCCATTTCCTGCTGCGGATCAGCAGCGCCGTGGCAGCTTCAAAGGAGGCGAGGGTATGGCCGGAGGGGAAGGAATAATCGTGCAGCGCTTCGATGAGCAGCGGGATCTCCTTCTGAAAATACTCCAGCTGATAGTCGTAAGGCCGGATTCGGGCGAACAGGGGCTTCATGATCACATTGCACGCAAGCAGGCCCATCAGCAGGGCAGCGCCCATGGAAAGGCCGGCTCTGCGGTACTTGGGGAAAAACAGGAGCAGAGCTGCCAGAGCGATCCAGAAGATGCCCGCGTCACCCAGAGCGGTGATCACCGGCATGACCGCGTCCAGCACCGGGCAGGTGAGCTTGGCAGCGATCCAATCCAGGATCGGCAGATCAAAAGCTTCCGCCAGATAATTCATGAAAGCTTCCACGGTCATTCTCCCTTCTCGTTTTCAAACAGTGCGTAAAGGACCATAGGCTCCAGCGGCTTTTCGCCGGACAGGTGGACATTGCCGTTTTCGTCGGGGGTAAAGGCTACGGTCAGGGTGATCTTTCCGCTGCCGTCATCCTCCTGCAGTACCCAGCCGGCAAAGACCTTGCCCTCGGGGGCGGTGACAGTGGGCAGGGTAAGAGAGGTGCTGTTTACCTCCGCGAAGAAGGAATCTACTGTTTCTTCGCCATTTACAAAGGTCAGTCGCACCTGCTGGCGCTGCTGAGTCACATCCAGCTGAGTCATATCGCTGATGAGCCACTTGCCATCACTGTTTTTGCTGAAGAAGCAGACAGAGTCCATCACATAGTCCTTTTCGGAACCGTCAGTACGGACAAAATGCACGGTCTGCTGAGTGCGCACGGAGAAAAGATCCTCACTGTAGCGGTAGAAGTCAGAACACTGGGTGTCGCTGATAGTGTAGCTCTGATACCGCTGCTGGATCCGAAGGATACCGGTGATGGTCTTATAGATGGCGCAGCCGGGCACAAAGTGCTGGGAAAGCCGCCAGGCGGTGGTGGCTTTGATCATATATTTGGCATAGGTGACCATGGCGGCGGAGACCTGGGTGTACTCCTCGTCGGTCATGGTGTGCGTTTCCAAAGTGGGGGCATAGATGCCGGTGACTTCATCCGGCATGGTGGGCACCTCGTTGCCTTCGCTGTCTTTGACTACCACTTCGGGGGCCACCAGCAGGTCGGTGACCAGCTGCTGCTCCATCCGGTATCCGTGAATGCCTTCGGGAAGATAGCCGCTTTCCGCCAGGGTATCCACCTTGCGCACGGTGTAGCTGTCGTCCAGGGCCACGCCGTTGATATACACAGTATGCCCAGGCTGCTTATTTACAAGCACCTGCTGCTTCCGGGAGAAGAAAATTTCCAGCTTGCCAAGCTCCCATTCCGGGATCTCCAGATCACTGTCAGCACCGCCGGTGAGGGTGAATACGGCGATCTTCTCATCACCAAGACGGACGATGTACTTGTGGTCGCCGGAAAGACCGGCGGAGGTCTCGGTGTAGGTCAGTTTCTTACCCTTGGCAGCAGCCTGCATATAGGCGGCGTAAGCCTGCTTGCCTTCAAAGGCGGTGTCCTGAATACCGGCAAGCTCATAGATCTCAGCCCAATCCGGATCGGCAAATAAATCCTGGAAGACTTCCTGGCATTTCTGCTCCGGCTGGCTGGCTTCGTAGCGGGCAAGCCACGCTTCCAGGGGCTGCAAGGCAAAGTGCATGCCTACGAAGAACGCTACGATCACAAAAAGATAAATACTGTAGAAGATGATGGTACTTTTGCGGATGGGGCGACGGGAAGTCTGCTTTTTATCCATACTCAGCCCTCCTCCAGCGGCCGCACCAGGAAATAGGTGGGCATTCTTCTGGGGCTTTCCTGCAGAAGGGAGTAACTGTTGACTACCTGCAGCTGGTTGGTCTCGGGATCTCTGCGGCACATGACGGTGGAGGAGCCGCCGTCCAGGTTCATGGCGTTGACAGCGCCGTACTCGATCATAATATCCGTCAGATCCGCGTAGGTAGCGCCCAGAGAGCCTACCTGCCGTCCGTCCACGCACAGAAGGATGATGGTGCCGTCAGCACGCTGACCGATGGCGGTGCGGGGGTTATAGCCGGAGTTCTGGTTATAGGCGGCCTCGTTGATCTCGCCGTTGATCACCAGCACGGGGCCGAAGCAGCAGCCGTCCCGGATCCTGAGGTCCTTGACCTTCTGGGCATTGATGGAGGTGGATACGATCAGCACATTATCCTCGTTCAGACCTACGAAGCCGTAGTAACTGGTGCCGTCGTTGAAGACGATCTTGCCCTTGGAGACCACCATGCCACGGGGTGTGGAGCCGACATAGGAGGAGGCGGTGCCGTCATCGAAGAACGCGCCGCCATTGACACCGGCCACGGCGCCTTCTGTTTCCATCACGGCGCTCAGGGGAAGTCCGTACTCTACCGTGGAGAAGTCATCGGTACAGGTGGCGGTATAGACTCTGGAAGGGTCTCTTACCAGCATCACATAGGCATTATAGGTATCACCCTTGATCTCTTCGAGGCGGATCCCGTCGGGATAGTTATCCCATTCGGAGCTGCCGCCCAGGGAACTGCCGTTCTGGATCACGATCTGAGAGGTATCGGACATATCCGCAGGCAGTGTGGCGGAGACCTCTGCCCGGATATCTTCCACAGTGTCCTTGCCGATGAACAGGGCAGGGCACCACTTCATGCCGCTGGATTCCAGCATGGACATGGTGAGGATATCCCGTGCGGAGGTGGAAGGACCGTTGAAGATCAGGTTGCAGACCATGATCAGACCCACCAGCACCAGCATCACCAGCGTAAATACAGAAAGCAGTGTGCGCCGCAGAACTGTAAATACCACCTTGCCGGCGGTTTTCTTTTGGGATTTTGCGTTGGATTCCATGTAATATTACCTCATTTATTTCTCTTGATCGTTGGAACTGAACACCCAACGCTGCTGGATCACGAAGCTGACGAAGAACAGCGCCGTCATTACCAGTGCGTAGATCACACCACGCAGGAGGGTCTCATCTTCCCCGATGCCAAACAGGAGAAACAGACCGTAGGTGATGCCCATATGTGCCAGCGCCTGGGGAATCGCCAGGGCGAAGTAGCGAAGGAAGGCCCGGGTGGTATTTCCCTTGCTGTGAAATACCAGCGCCTTGTTCATGTAGAAGTTGACCACGGAGGAGATGGCTCTTGCGATGGCAGCAGGCAGCGCTGTCAGCCAGAAGCCGGAAAGCACACTTTGAAGCAGCCCGCTAAGCAGCACAAAGATGCCTTCGTCCAGAACGGAGCTGAACAAAGACGAGGCGGTGTACTTGAAAAAGTGCGCCAGGATCAGCTTGTAGATCCGCCAGGAATCCCGCACGGCCCGGAAATGGGAGCTTTTGTTTTCCTCGATGTAAACGGTGCGGATCTTCACTTCATCGAAGGGAATGTGCTGCTCCTTCATGGCAAGCAGCATATTGGTCTCGTATTCGAACCGCTCGCCCTTTACCTCCACCAGCTTGCGTACATCCCCGGTGGGGATGGCCCGCAGGCCGGTCTGGGTGTCGGAAATGGTCATGCCCACGAAGGCCTTGAAGACCAGGGAGGTGATCTTGTTGCCGTTGCGGCTGCGGAAGGGTACATCCGGCTGCGTGAAGTCCCGCACGCCCAGGGTCAGATGGCCGGTCTGCAGCATGTTTTCGCTGCAGCGGAGAGTATCCTCCGGGTGGTGCTGATTGTCACCGTCCACAGTGACGAGACCCAAATGCTCCGGGCGGTTCTCCAGGAACCAGCGGAAGGCGGTCTTCAGCGCCGTGCCCTTGCCCAGATTGCAGGGATGATGGATCAGCTGCACCTGGGGATGCTCCGCGGCTTCGGTAAAATAATGAAGATTTTCCGGCTTACTGCCGTCGTTTACCAGAATGATATCGGTAAAGCCGTACTCCAGAAGCCCGTTGATCACAGTAGTGAGTTTTTCGTCGGGATCCAGAGAGGGGAGAACGACGGAAACCTTGGAAATATCCATAGTAGTATCTCCTTTGTATGTAATGATAGTCAGCAATCAAGTATTATATCACAAATAGTGGCAAAAGGGAAGTGCTTGCGACGGTTTTCGATGTTCATTCCCCGGCGCTGATGGACCAGAGATTACGGATCTGCCCTTCGATCTGCTCATAGGACCAGAGCTTTTCGGAGTTGGCATAGCTGTTGGGATCATTGACCCGGTATTTCCCATCCTCGATGCCTGCCAGGACGATGTAATGGCCGGAGGTGGTAAAATCTCCTGCCCGCATGGCGCAGATCACCGGCTTGCCTTCTTCCAGACTTTTGTCGATCAGCCCCTTTACCAGAGGCAGCTCCTTCACGGAAAGTCCCAGCTTCACGCCGCCTTCGCTGATCAGTGTCCAGGAAGAGCCGCTGCCGCTGACATAATAGTTGTTCTCCAAGGCAAAGCGCAGGATCTGATCCGGGGACATTGCCGGGTCATCGGTCACATACAGTGCCGCCATGGAAAGGCACACCGGGCCGCAGCCGGTAAGGGCTGCCATATCGCTGCCGTACTTCATGTAACCCCAACGCTGATCCCACTGCATCAGCAGCGGTACTGTGTCGGTTTGGAGATATTCGGTCATATCGATCACGGGGGCGGCATCCTTGGCAGCGGGATACTCCAGTACGAACTTCTCCGTTTCCGGATTGCCCTCCAGGAGGGTGATCAGGCTCTGGGGATAATCCCGCAGGGAATAGCCGTGGGTCTTTGCGTAAAGCCAGACCTTTTCCTCAGCCGTGCCTGGCTCGGGCATATAGAACATTTCATAGAACACCACACCCAGACAAAGCAGTACCAGAATGGCGCACAGGCCGCAGATCAGCAGCCGAAGGCCGCCGCGGGTAGCAGTACGGGTCATTTAGGATCCCTCCCGGAAAAATCAGTTAACCAATACATTATAACATAGATATGCGAGATTGTCTTCTGTTTTTCACAAAAAACATAAAAAAGCAGATGCCTTTCGGCATCTGCCAATTTTTAGGGATATATTGTCAAAATTCCTGCACGATGGCTTCCATGGCCTGCCATTTGCTTTCCATATCCGCCACCAGCTTGAATTGCGTGCGGCAGCGGTCCAGGTTATGACCGGGCCGATGGGTAGCGAAATAATGATCGCCGTCCAGATAATCTGTCAAAAAGCGCACACCGCATTCCAGGGTCATCAATTTGGCGCCCATGGGCAGCATCCGTTTTTCCGTGGCGGTCAGATCCGGGCAGGCAGACACAAAACCCTCCGTAAAGGTTCGGAACAGAGAAAGATCCATCTCCATTTTGGAAAGATCGGTTTCGTCCTCTGCCGCCGTGGCTGCACCGAAGCGGATGGAATCGCCGAAATCGTAGGCGCTGAGGCCGGGCATGACCGTGTCCAGATCAATGACACACAGAGGAGTCCGGGTGGCGGCATCCAGCATCACATTGTTCAGCTTGGTGTCGTTGTGGGTCACACGAAGGGGAAGCTGCCCGTTTTCCAGCATGCGCACCAGGGTGGCGGCCTCCTGCTCCCGGGCAAGGGCAAATTCGATCTCCGGCTGCACATCCTTTGCGCGGCCCATGGGATCGGCTGCCAGTACCTCCCGGAAGATCCGATAACGGTCGGCGGTGTTGTGGAAATTGGGCAGAGTCTCATGCAGCGTGTGGGCAGGGAAGTCCTGCAGCTGCTGCTGAAACGCACCGAAGGCCACTGCACTCTGGTAGAAGTCCTCCTTGCTTTCGGGAGCCTGCAGACATATGCTGCCCTCTACGAAATCATAAACTCTCCAGTAGCCGCCCTCCAGCTGCAGATAGCTTTCGCCGCCGGCGGTGGGGACAAGCGTCAGCACCCGCCGGGGATCGGTCTCCCGGTTTCTGAGGAAACCGGTGACGGCGGCGATGTTTTCCATCAGACCGGGAACATCCTTGAAGATGTGATGATTGATCTTCTGCAGGATATACCGCTTTCCGGAAGCGGTGTGCACCAGGTAGGTCTCATTGATATGTCCGCAGCCGTAGCGCTCACAGCTGATGACAGAGCCGTCCAGGGCATAGTGAGAAAGAACACGGGAAGTCATAGTTTGTCACTCCTTGTCGTCCACCAGCCTGGTTTTTTCCAGGCTGACCTTGTGATAATAGATGCCGGTGATGATGCTGCACAGGAGCCAGCCGGCGGGATAGCTCATGGCGATGGGGATGATCTCATTGCAGATATTGCTCATACCCAGCAGGTACAGCTGCCGGAAGCCTACATAGCTCAGCAGCAGGATGACCATGGGCGCACGGCTGTTGCCCGCGCCCCGCAGAGCGCTGACGTAGATCTGGTTAAAGCAGCACAGGATATAGAACGGAGAGATCCACCGCAGCAGCATGCTGCCGTATTGGATGACCTCGGGCTTGTCGTTGAAGAAAGCCACCACCGGGGCGGCAAAGATTACCACCGGGATCATCATCAGGGCGGTAGCCGATACGGACAGGATCAGCGCAATGGTAACGCCCTTTCTGGCTCTCTGGGGCTGATTGTTGCCCAGATTCTGTCCCACAAAGGTGGTAGATGCCAGAGAGATGGACTGCATGGGCAAGAACAGCAGCTGATCCACCTTGGCATATGCGGTCCAGCCGGACATGCAGTCGGGGCCGAAATAATTGATGTAGGATTGAACGAAAATGTTGGAGAAAGATGTGATGGCCATCTGCAGCGCCGCGGGGATACCCACGGAGATGATCTTTTTCAGGATCAACCAGTGGATCTTCAGCCTGGAAAAACGCAGCCGGATGCAGCTGTCGGTGCGCAGCAGGGTGATCATCACCAGGATCGCGGAAATGCTCTGGGAGAGAATGGTCGCCAGCGCCACGCCTTCGACACCCATCTTGAGCACCAAAACAAAGACCAGATCCAAAACCGTGTTGAGGATGGCGCAGATCACCAGAAAATAGAAGGGCCGCCGGGAATCGCCTACCGCACGGAGGATGCCGGCACCGATGTTGTAGAGCATCAGACCCAGAATGCCGGAGAAGTATACGGTCAGATAAGTGGTGGCGTCGGGTTTGACTTCCGGGGGCATATCCATCAGCTCCAGCATGTAGGGGGTCATGAAGATGCCGATGCCTGTGAAGGCGATGCCCATGACAAGGGTCATGACTACGGCGGTATGGACGGTGTCGTTGACCTTATCCTCCTGGTGCGCGCCGTAGTACTGGCTGATCAGTACACCCGCGCCGGAGGAAAAGCCCATAAAAAAGCCGATGAGCAGGTTGACGATGGAGCCCACGGTACCCACGGCGGAGAAGGCTTCGTTACTGACAAAGTTGCCCACCACCCAGGTGTCGACGGTATTGTAAAGCTGCTGGAAGATATTGCCGATCAGCAGCGGAAGGGCAAAGCTGACAATATGGCCCAGGATGCTTCCCTGGGTCATATCCACATCCCGCTTTGGGCGGGAATGGCTGCGTAAAGGATGTATAAGGTGCTTTCCGGGCATGGTAATTACTTCCTGTTTCGTTTTTTGCCATTGTAGCAGATTGCGCAGGGGAATGCAACCGATTTTGGGATTTTGCAGTCCGGGCAAGGGGGGGGCGGAAGCTGCGAAAACGGTTGTGCAAAGTTAACAATTCCTTTCTAGGTAAAATGTGGAAAAAGTGGAAAGTTAAATTTGCGCAACCGTTTGATTGACAGGTAAATTTTAGGATGCTATACTTAATTTACCCTATTTAAACAATAATTTAGGAGGAAGTAATTATGAAGAGATTGATCGCGATCCTCGCAGTTCTGGCACTGTGCCTGAGCGTTCTGCCCATGGCTGCCTTTGCTGCGGATGCAACCTACTATGTGGCCGGCAGCTTCAACGACTGGAAAGCCGACGGCACCGCAATGACCAAGGAAGGTAATCTTTGGAAGTGCACTGTTAACATGGCTAAGGGCAAGCATGAGTTCAAGGTTACCAATGGTACTTGGAATGTGTCTTATCCCAGCGCCAATTACGCTGTGGAAGTGACCGCTGCTTGTGATGTGACCATTACTTTTGATCCCAACAGCAAGGCGATTACTGTCTCCGGCGCTGGCCTGGCCGGTCCTGCATACTATGTGGCCGGCAGCTTCAACAACTGGAAAGCCAACGGCACCACAATGACCAAGGAAGGCAATGTTTGGAAGTGCACCATTAACATGACTAAGGGCAACCATGAGTTCAAGGTTACCAATGGTACTTGGGATGTGGCTTACCCCGGCGAAAATGTGAAGATCTCCGTTGAGACTGCCTGCGCTGTCACCATCGCATTTGATGAGACTACCAAGAAGATTACCGTTACCGGCAGCGGCCTGGCCGGCTCTGTGAAGGCTCCCGCTATTGAGTACATGGAAGTTGTGGGTGCAGGTGTAGAGGGTCTGACCTGGAATCCCGGCTCCTCTGTGAAGATGACTAAGACCTCTGAGGGCGTGTATGTTGCTGAGTTCAATGGCGTTGCCAAGGATACCCAGCTGAGCGTCAAGTTTGCTGCCAACGGCAATTGGAACGACTACAATATCGGTGGCACCTACAATGACGACGGCACTGTTTCCGCAGTTATGTCCGGCAGCAGCACCGACATCAAGATCACCGCTCCCTATGCCACTACCAATGTGAAGCTGACCCTGGATCTGACCCAGCTGGCTTATGCAGCCGGCACCGGCATCTCCGTCAAGGTCGAGCTGATCAATGCCGATCCCAACACTGGGGACGACCAGGAAGAGGACAAGGAAGAAGAGAAGAAGCCCGAGGTTGAGATCACCGAGGTCACCGTTTACGCACAGGTTCCCGCTGATTGGGGTACCCCCAAGATCTGGGCCTGGGACGATGCCGGCAATGGCCTGTCCACCGTGGGTTGGCCCGGAAACCTGGATATGACCCAGGGCGAAAACGGCTGGTGGAGCATCAAGATCCCCGTGAGCATGACCAATGTGATCGTCCTCAACAGCGACGGCACCAAGCAGACCGTTGACCTCAAGGTCGAGAAGGAAAAGATGGACATCTGGGCCGCTGTTGGCGCTGCCGGTTCCGACGGCAAGTTCTCCGCGGATCTGGATTACACTGTCCCCAAGACCGGTGATGAGACCGCTCTGGTGAGCGCTGCCATCGTGATGGCTCTGGCTATCGGCGCTACCGCTCTGGTGCTGACCAACAAGAAGAAGTTCGGCATCTAAGCCTAAATAATTCTGTGGGATCCGGATTTTTCCGGATCCCACATATTTTTCTTGACTTTTTTGGGAGAATATGTTAGTATTTCCTCGCTCATGAGGGAGTAGCAAGCGCAAAAAAAGCGCAGCAAGTCAACATACTGGCATTTTTGCCTGGCTTGCTTTAATTTGCGAGACTCATGTATATCTGCAAAGCTATACATGGGGTCTTTATATCTTGTCACAGATACTCAGGTACGGCATTTTGCGGCTGTTCTGGGTATTTTATTTTTGGAGGAAGCTTTTATGGAGTGGAGCTTTGTTTTCTTCTTTAACAGTGTGCTTTTGGGTGTGGGATTGGCAATGGACGCGTTTTCTGTATCCCTGGCTAACGGCTTGCATGACCCGGGGATGAAAAAACAAAAGATGTGCGGCGTTGCCGGCTTGTTTGCCTTTTTCCAGGGTCTGATGCCTATGCTGGGCTGGATCTGCATCCATACCATCGTGCAGTATTTTACCGCTTTCGAGGCGCTGATCCCCTGGATCGCCCTTGCTCTGCTGGGTTACATCGGCGGCAAGATGATCTATGACAGCCTCAAGCACAAGGAAGCGGAAGAGGAAGCGCCGAAGGTGGGCCTGGCGGGTCTGCTGGTGCAGGGCGTAGCCACTTCCATCGATGCTCTTTCCGTGGGCTTCACCATTGCCGAATACGAATGGCTCATGGCCCTTGCCAGTGCGGCAGTGATCGCCGCGGTCACTTTCGTGATCTGCTTTGCGGGAATCGCCATTGGCAAGAAAGCCGGTACAAAGCTGGAGGAGAAAGCAGGCCTCTTCGGCGGCGGTATTCTGATCTTCATCGGCTTGGAGATCTTCATCACCAGCTGGCTGTAAAAAGATAACGGGCGCAGTGATCTGCGCCCGTTTTTTATTTCCGCAATTGCCAGAAGGCTACCGCGCTGGCAGCGGCTACATTCAGAGAATCCACCCCGTGGTACATGGGGATCTTCACGGTGTAATCGCATTGAGCGATGGTCTGCTCCGTCAGCCCGTCTCCCTCGGAGCCAAGGATCAGCGCCAGCTTATCCTCGGCCATCAAGCCCGGATCGTCAATAGACACGGAATTGTCACTCAGTGCCAGCGCCGCGGTCTTGAAGCCCAGGGAATGCAGCTGTGCCATGCCCTTTTCCGGCCAGTCGCAGGTTTCCGCTCCGATGTAGGTCCAGGGGATCTGGAATACAGTGCCCATGCTTACCCGGGCACTGCGGCGGTACAAGGGATTGCTGCAGCCGGGGGTGAGCAGGATGGCGTCCATGCCCAAGGCGGCAGCGGAACGGAAGATAGCACCCACATTGGTGGGATTCATCACATTTTCCAGGATGACGATGCGCTTCGCATCCTTCAGCACCTCTTCCGGTGCGGGCAGGGCAGGGCGGCGCATGGCGCACAGAACGCCCCGGGTCAACTGAAAACCCGTCAGCTGGGTCAGCACCTCCGGCTCGGAGGTGAATACGGGGATATCACCGCACCGGGCGATCACATCCGCAGCCTGTCCCTCGATGTGCTTGCGCTCCATCAGAAGGGACACGGGAATGCAGCCGGCATCCAGCGCCCTGTGGATGACCTTGGGACTTTCCGCGATGAACAGCCCCTTCTCCGGCTCGAAGCGGTTTAGCAGCTGCGCCTCTGTCAGTCGGGCATATACATCCAGCTCGGGAGCGGAAAAACTTGTGATCTCAATAACATTTGCCATGGTAAAACCTCATTACTGCTTGATAAGGGTATACTAGCAAATTCACAGGGAAAAGTCAAAGGGATTCGACTGCAGCGCCGAACCCCAACATATTTACTATAGCACGGACAAATGTCCGCGTCAAGAGGAAAATGGTCAAAATAACGGAAATCATGGAATCTCACAAAATGAAATAGGTTACTTTGTACAATATTCCGGGTTGAAATTGGAAAAAACTTGTGCTACATTATAGTCAGAAAGGGTGATACCGATGTACACGTAAAACCAAAGGCCGAAGCTTAACACCCAGGAAGAAGAAAATCAACCATATCAAATACGAACGCGGAATATTAAGATAATTTGTAAGAAGCAAAGATCAAAAGATCAGAAGAAAACAAAATATAGTAATATAAGCAATGTAAACGATAAGGTTAAGCTTGAGGCCACAGTACAGGAGACCCGAAAAGCTCAAAATTTGTCATTGAGCTGAAGCGGCAGACTTATTTCAGAAAAACAGTTCCGACATACAAGAACGTCTCGCTCAGGAGATATGATGAATCAAGCATACGAATCGGAAGTAAGCTATGGATCGGGATGATGGAAGAAAGGGTCAATAAAAGCCGCAATCTACGAAAGAGAGGTAACCAGGATGTTAGATAATAAGAACGAACAGAAATGACCCTTGGCTGTGATGGTATCGAAAGGATACAGCAGTCAAGGGTCATTTCTTTTTATGCGCCGAAGGGCGCTTTTTTTATGCTCAAATGCCGTGAGAGGCGAAGAAATCTCCCATGACCTTCAGATATTCCTCCGGAGCTGCCGGGAAGCACAGACCGTGACCGGCTCCGCCGACCAGCACAAGGGTCTTGGGGGCAGGGCAGGCATCGTGATTTTCTGCCGTCATTTGGCAGGGAACAAAGTCATCGGCATCACCGTGAGCAAAGAACACCGGGATCCTGCACTTTTTGACGGCTTCCAACGGGGAAAGCTCCTCCAAGTCAAAGCCGCCGAAGATCAGGCCTGCCAGACGGACGAAGGGATACAGGAGTTTGGAAGGCAGCTTCATATCCCGGATCACCTTGCTGATGATGTCCCTGGCGGAGGTATAGCCGCAATCGGCGATGATGCCCACCACATTTTCCGGAAGCTCCATGCTGCCGGCCATCAGCACTGTGGCAGCGCCCATGGAGATGCCGGTGAGAATGAATTTGCGACCCGGGAAGGTCTTTACCGCCAGGTCCACCCAGCCCAGACAATCGTGGCGCTCCTTGATGCCGAAGGTGATCACATGACCATCGCTGCGACCGCAGCCACGCTGGTCCACCACCAGGGCGCTGCGCCCCAAAGCGAAGCAGCGCTGCACGCCGCCGCACAGATCCCGCTGGGCGATCCCCCGGTAGCCGGGCATCATGATCTCGATGGGACTGTCGGGAGAGCATTCATAGTATTTTCCCCGGAGGGTCAGACCGTCGAAGGAGGTGATCTCCAGCTCCTGACAGGGAAGCTTGGCGGTCTCATCGGCCCAGGCACGCATCACATCATGGTAAGGTTCGTAGATCTCTCCGGGTGGAAGCGTAAATTCCCCCGAAGCATCCTCAGGCGTGCGCTTGGCATAAAAAGCCATCCGGTAGCAGATATAGCAGATCAGAAGGATCAGCACGGCGATGCCCGCAAGGACACAGACCGCAGGGATGAAGTATTGCATATGTTTTTTCGCCTCCAGGGCCAATTATAGCGCCGGAGAAGAGAAAATGCAACGAATATGGTCGCTGCGCAGCGGATTTTTCTTGCCAATTGGTGGAATTTAGGTTATACTCGCAGGAGATTGTGAGGTAGGATCCATGGAAGTGAATTATAAAAACAAGAAAAGTTACAATACGGCGAAATATCCCATCCGTCAGCCTCGATTTTTGACGGGATTGATCTGGTGTTTGTCCCGCTTTGTGCTGATCGGCAAGAAATACAAAGTGGAGAAGATCCATATGGAGGGGCTGAAGCCTCCGTATCTTCTGCTGAGCAACCACCATTCCTTCATCGATTTTGAGCTGATCGCTATGGGTACCGGTATGCAGCGGGTAAACAATGTGGTGAGCATTGACGGTTACTATCTTCGTCCCTGGCTGATGGAGTTGATCGGCTGCATCGGCACCCGGAAGTACACCACAGACCTGCATCTGGTCAAGTCCATCAACCGTGTTCTAAAGCGTGGTGATGTGCTGTGCATGTACCCGGAGGCGAGATATTCTCCCTGCGGTGTCACCTCCTTTATCCCCGATTCTCTGGGAAAGCTGATCCGCATGAACAAGGTGCCGGTGGTGGTGGCCATCCACCATGGCAACTATCTGCACAGCCCTTTCTGGAACTTCCGCAATAAGCGCAAGGTGCCGCTGCACACCACCATGACCCAGATGCTGACACCGGAGCAGATCGCCTCCATGTCCGTGCAGGAGATCAATGATACCATCCGCAAGGCATTTGCTTATGATGAATATCAGTACCAGCGGGACAACGGAATCCGCATTACCGAGTCTTACCGGGCCCAGGGGCTGCATAAGATCCTGTATCAGTGCCCTCACTGCGGCAAGGAGTTTTCCATGGATTCCAAGGGCACAGAGCTTTTCTGCAATGCCTGCGGCAAGCGCTGGGAGCTTCGGGAGGATGGTGCGCTGCAGGCGCTGGAAGGCGAAACAGAGTTTTCCCACATCCCCGATTGGTTCTGCTGGGAGCGGGAGCAGGTGCGCGCCCAGATCCAGCGGGGAGAGTACCGGTATGAGGATGAGGTGCAGGTATTTTCGCTGCCCCGGTGCTGGAAATTTGAGAAGCTGGGCAAGGCCAAATTGACCCATGATGAGGAAAACGGCTTCGTACTTACCGGCCATTATCGGGGACAGGACTACCGCATTCAGCGCATTCCCGCCCGGATCAACAGCCTGCATGTGGAGTATGACTTCGGCAAGCTGCGGCCCATCGCCGATTGCTTCGACATTTCCACAGAGACGGATTCCTTCTACTGCTACCCCAGCCAGCCCAATGTGCTGACCAAGCTGGCCTTTGCCACCGAGGAGCTGTACCTGCGCAGCCAGAAGAAGGAACTGACCAAAGTTTAACGAAGATCGATAACAGAATGGAGCCAATATGACAAAATTACTGCTTCGTCTTTTTGTAAAGGACTATAAGAACAAGGATAAGCCCCGGGTGCGCAGCGGTATCGGCAAGCTGTCCGGCGCTGTGGGCATCGGCTGCAATCTGGTGCTGTTTGCCTTGAAACTGCTGGTGGGTACGATCTCCGGCTCGGTGTCCATCACGGCGGATGCTATGAATAACCTTTCCGATGCTACCAGCGCCATCGTGACTTTGGTGGGCTTCAAGCTGGCGGAAAAGCCTGCCGATGATGACCACCCCTACGGCCATGCCCGGTATGAGTACCTGTCCGGCCTGGCGGTGGCGGCAATGATCATCGTCATCGGCTTTGAGCTGGCCAAGACCTCTGTGGAGAAGATCTTCCAGCCTGCTGCCGTGGAATTTACCCTTCCTGTGGCGGTGGTGCTGCTGGGCTCCATCCTGGTCAAGCTGTGGCTGAGCCTTTTTAACAGTTCTTTGGGGAAATATATCGATTCCTCTGCGCTGCTGGCCACTGCGGCAGACAGCCGCAACGATGTGCTGGCCACCGCGGCGGTGCTGGCGGCGGCCCTGATCGAATGGCTTACCAACTGGCGCATCGACGGCTTTATGGGTCTGGGCGTTGCCTTGTTCATCCTCTATAGCGGCGCTATGTTGGCGAAAGAGACCATCAGCCCTCTGCTGGGCGAGACTGCCAGTCCCCAGCTGCGGGAGCTGATCGTAGGGATCGTCAGCAGTGAGCCGAAGGTGCTGGGTTACCACGATCTGATGGTCCATGACTACGGCCCCGGGCAGCGCTTTGCCAGCATGCATGTGGAGATGGATCAGAAGGAAGATCCGCTGCTTTGCCATGAGCTGATCGATAATCTGGAGCGCCGCTGCCTCCAGGAGCATAATGTACATCTGGTGATCCACTACGATCCCGTGGTCACGGGAGACGAGGAAATGGATCGGCTGAAGGCCGTGGTGGAGCAGGTACTGCGGGAAATGGACAGCCAGATCTCCATCCATGACTTCCGCATGGTCCGTGGTACGGGCCACACCAACCTGATCTTCGATATTGCCCTGCCTGCCCAGTGGATGCCGAAGCAGAAGCAGGTGAAGCAGGCGCTGGATGCCGCGCTGGCGGAAAGGGAAGAGGGAAAGCTCTATACTGTGGTCACCTTCGACCTGGCGACCTTGAACCAATCATAATTTTTCTGGAAAATGTCCGCAATGTGTTGACAAATGACCGCGCGGGAGTTATAATGTGCCAAACTGAATACCGCAAACAAACCGTTGATGCGGAGATAACGGCGATGATGCCATTACAGAGAGCCCGTGGTGCTGAGAGTCGGGTATGAAACAAGTCGTCAAATGGACCGCGGAGGGCGCAGCCAAAGGCTTCGGCTCAGTATGCTGCGACGCAAGGCACGCGTCAGTTGCCGGGGATATGCAGGTATCCCGCAAAGCGCGCGGCACACAGCCGCGAATCAAGGTGGCACCGCGGATGAATTCTTCCGCCCTTGACAGATCCTTCGTCTGTCAAGGGCGTTTTGTTTTTGGCAGAGCCATCACATCATTTGGAGGTAACACTATGAACTGCGGCAATGTAAATTTTGATACCTATCTGAAAAACTATCCGGATAACAACGGTTACTTCGGAAAATACGGTGGCTGCTACATCTCTCCGGAGCTGAAAAATGCCATGGAAGAGATCACGGAAGCCTATTTTACCATCTGTAAATCTACCAGATTCATCAGTGAGCTGCGGCGCATCCGCCGGGAGTTCCAGGGTCGTCCCACACCCATTTCCCACCTGGAGCGGCTGTCTGCATCCCTGGGCAATGTGCAGCTGTATGCCAAGCGTGAGGACCTGAACCATACCGGCGCCCACAAGCTGAATCACTGCATGGGTGAGGCGCTGCTGGCCAAGTATATGGGCAAGAAGAAGGTCATTGCTGAGACCGGTGCCGGTCAGCACGGCGTGGCGCTGGCAACGGCGGCTGCCTACTTCGGTCTGGAATGCGACATTTACATGGGCAGCGTGGACATCAAGAAGCAGGCACCCAATGTGGCAAGAATGAAGATCCTGGGCGCCAATGTGATCGAGGTCACCGAAGGCCTGGCAACGCTGAAAGAAGCTGTGGATGCTGCCTTTGCCGCATATGCCCGGGAATATAAAGATTGCATCTACTGTATCGGCTCGGTGCTTGGTCCTCATCCGTTCCCCATGATGGTCAGAGATTTCCAGAGCGTTGTGGGCATCGAGGCCAGAGAGCAGTTTGTGAGCATGACCGGTGAGTTGCCCGATGCAGTGGTCGCCTGCGTGGGCGGAGGATCCAATTCCATGGGTATGTTCAGCGGCTTCCTCAATGACCCGGTGGAGATCTACGGCGTGGAGCCGCTGGGCAGAGGTCCTGCGCTGGGCGACCATGCTGCCAGCCTGAAGTACGGCACAGAGGGCATCATGCACGGCTTCAACAGTATCATGCTCAAGGACGAAAACGGCGATCCCGCGCCGGTATATTCCGTGGCCAGCGGCCTGGATTATCCCTCTTCCGGTCCGGAGCATGCCTTCCTGCATGACATCGGCAGAGTCAAGTATGATGTGGCCGATGATGAGGAGACCATCGATGCCTTCTTCAAGCTTTCCCGGATGGAGGGCATCATCCCTGCCATCGAAAGCTCCCATGCGGTGGCGTACGCCATGCGCCTTGCCAAGACGATGGGAAGAGGCTCCATCCTTATCTGCCTGTCCGGTCGCGGCGACAAGGATATGGACTATATCATTGAAAAATACGGCATCCGCTGAGATGTTTTGCCGCGCTGCTTATGCAGCGCGGCTTTCTTTTTGTGTCGATAAGCGTCATTTTTCGACACTTGCACATGCTCCTCACTGAAAAGTGATTCGACAGAATTTTAGGTTTTTCACACCTCTTGGCATGATACTCTGGGATCAAAAAAGGAGTTTTTACCATGCTGGGAGACAGGATCGCACACTTGAGAAGAGAAAAAGGCTACACCCAGGCGCAGCTGGCACAACTGCTTCACATCAGCGCCAGTGCCTTGGGGATGTATGAGCAGGGGCGAAGGATACCGGGTGTTGAGACCCTGGTAGAGCTTTCCGCACGGCTGCAGGTTTCGGTGGATTACCTGTTGACGGGAAACGATTATGTTCCTTTCGAGAAAGCGGGCAGTGTGCCTGCACAGTGCTGCTGCGGCTGCCAAAGAAGAAGCTGCGGCAAACGATCGCTCGACAATTTCTGACACTTCCTTGCGGCTTTGCATAGGAAATCGACAAAATAAAAGATTTCTATAGCAATTGTGCAGTTGCCTGTGCTATAATGGCTCCATACAGTGAAAGGGGCGAAAAGTATGAGCATTTTGTACTTTCTTGAAAGCATCCGGATCCCGGGATTGAATGAATTTATGCTGCTGATCACCCGGCTGGGAGAAGAGACGGCATTTCTGGTGCTGGCGCTGATCGTTTTCTGGTGTGTGGATAAATATCAGGGCTACTATTTGCTGGGGGTGGGTATGCTTGGCAACCTGGCCAATCAGTTTTTAAAGATCACCTGCCGTGTGCCCAGACCCTGGGTACGAGACCCGGAATTTACGGTGCTGGGCGATGCCAAGGAGGCAGCCACCGGCTATAGCTTCCCCAGCGGACATACCCAGACTGCCGTGGGTACCTTCGGCTGCATCGCCGCCGGCACCCGGCGCAGATGGCTTAGGATCGTTTGCATCGCCATCGCGGTGACGGTGGGTATTTCCCGGATGTATCTGGGTGTTCACTATCCTTCCGATGTGCTGGTGGGCGGCGGCATGGCGTTGGCAATGGTGCTGCTGCTGAAAAAAGTGATGATGGGAGAAAAGAAGCAGGGGATCCCTGTGGTGTTCGGCGGGCTGATCCTGCTCAGCAGCGCATATCTTGCGTATGTTTCCCTGTATCCGTTCCCCGAAGATCTGGATGCTGCCAACTATGAGTCTGCACTGAAAAATGCTTATACCTTCCTGGGCACCAATGCCGGCGTCCTGGCGGTGTACTTTGCCGATAAGAAGCTGAACTTCCAGACCAAGGCGGTCTGGTGGGCGCAGATCCTGAAGGCTGTGGTGGGTCTTGGTTTGGTGCTTGCGGTGAAGGAAGGTATGCGTGCACCGCTGGAGGCGCTCTTTGCAGGCCATCTGGCTGCCCGTGCCGTGCGGTACTTCCTCATTGTGACGGTAGCCGGCATTTTGTGGCCGCTAAGCTTCCGTTGGTTCGCAAAACTGGGAAATAAGGGAAAGGATGCGAAAAAATGAGCCAGATTCGAGTAAAGAAACTTTCCGAAAAGGCGATCCTGCCGACCTACGGCACGCCTTATGCCGCCGGTGCGGATCTTTATGCCTGCCTGGAGTCGCCGGTGACCATCCAGCCGGGGCAGACCGCCTGGATCTCCACCGGGATCGCCATGGAGGTGCCGGAGGGCTGCGCGGGCCTCATCTATGCCCGCAGCGGCATGGCCTGCAAGCGTGGTGTAGCGCCTGCCAACAAGGTGGGTGTGGTGGACAGTGACTACCGTGGTCCGATCACCGTAGTTCTGTATAACCACGGCAATGAACCCCAGACCATCTGCCATGGGGAGCGGATCGCCCAGATGATCATCACCCCTGTGCTGACACCTGCCTACATGGAGGCTGACGAACTGACGGATACGGTCCGGGATGCCAGCGGCTTCGGTTCTACAGGTAAATAAATAGATCGCCCTGCCGGGATCGGCAGGGCGATTTGTGTAGTCGGGATGAAAGTTGGCACATACGGCTTAGCCGGAAGTTTTGACTTTCTTCTGCTTCCATACGCTCCAAAGCCGGAAGCTGGTGGAGATGAGCAGAATGCTCACGGCGATCACGCCGGCGATGGCAGCGGTATGCATGCCTTGCGAGGCAAACAGGTCCATATCTCCACGAACCGCATGGCTCATGGTATAGTACACACCGGCACCGGGGATCAGCGGGAAGATGGAGACCACCAGATAGGAGGTGGCGGGGTATTTACGCACTCTTGCCATGATCTCGGAGTACACCGAGGCGATCAGACCAGCCCAGAAATAGGCGGAAAGATCATCGCCACCCAACTGCAGCACCAGACAGTATGCTGACCAGGTGATCACACCGCCCAGTACACAAAGGATCCCGCCGGCGCCGTGGATATTGAAAAGCACCGAGAAAGCAAGGCAAGCAAGGGCACAGGGCAATGCCTGGGCAAGGATACTGTAGCTGACATTGGGATCGCTGACAGGCGCGCCCCAGAAGGTGTTGGCGCAGCCCCAGGCTGCGGCAGTGCCTAAAGATATGGCGGCGGCGATCAGCAGCACCTGCACGATCCGATTCACACCGGAGTTGGTGTCACCGTAAATAATATCCCGCATAGCGTTGGTAAACAGAAGCCCCGGTACCAGCTGCATCAGTGCGCCGATGATCACAGCGTCGGGATTTCCGGCAACACCAAGGGCGGCAAAGGCATAAGCTGCCAGTGCCATGGGGAAGGATGCGGCAATGGTGCGGAAGAACAGGTTTGCGCCCAGCTGATCGGCGATCTGTCCCAAAATACCTACCACGAGTCCGCAAATACCGGAGCAAAGGGCATCCACAAAGGATCCGCCGAACAGAAAACAGAAGCCGAAGGCGGCAAAAAAATAGGCAACGATATTGACTGCGGCGGGGTAAGTACGCTTGCTGCGCTGCACCTCTTCCAGCCAGCTGCGGGCGATCTCCGGCGCCGGCTTTTGGGCACAGATGCGGCGGCTGAGGGCGCTGTAGCGCTCCAGGGCATCCAGGTCATTGCCGTGGCTGCCGATGCGGCGCATCCGGGTAAGAGGACGGCCGGATACCGGCTCAATGCTGATATGCAGGCAGTTGGGGATGGCGAATACCTCTGCTTCGATCTCATAAGCGCTGAGGATCCGGGTGATGCTTTCCTCCACACGGAAGGTCTCGGCACCGGACATGGCCAGTCGGTAGCCAATGTCGGAAGCCAGATCCAAAAGCTTGGAATACTCCATATACAATCCTCCAAAGGATCAATGATAGCTTCATTGTATCACAGCCCGGGTAAATTACAAGAAGAAAATCCGCCGGAGAAAACTCCGGCGGAAGAGATTCACTTGCGAACGAACAGGACACCCAGGGTGCCGGGGCCGCAGTGGCAGGAAACGGTGCAGCCTGCCTGGGTCTCATAGACGGTCTCGAAGTTGCCGTAAGCGTCAATGGCATCCTTGACGGACTTCAGACACTCGTCGTTGACGGGGGTGTAGGTGAGGAACAGCTCATTGCGGATGATGTCCTCACGGTCGGCCAGGCGGTCCTTCACATAGGCGGCCAGGCACTTGGCATAGGGACCACGGTACTTCTTCACAACGCCCAGCTTGCCGTTCTTTACTTCCAGGCAGGGCTTCAGATTCAGAAGGTTGGCGCCCAGCGCAGTGGCAGCGGAGCAACGGCCGCCCTTGGCCATATACTTCAGCTGATCCAGCAGGAAGCTGGCTTCCACACGGAGGGTCAGATCATTGAGCTTGGCAGCGATCTGGTCCAGATCGTCGCACTCCTTGGCCAGGCGGCAAGCCTCCAGGACCACAAGACCCTGGCCGGTGGACAGATTCTGGGAGTCGATGACACGGACATTGGGGAAATCCTCAGCAGCGATGCAGGCATTCTGGTAGCTGGAGGAGAAGCCGGAGCCGAGGCTGATGTGGATCACGCCGTCATATTCGCCGGCATACTTGGCGAACAGCTTCTGGTACTCGTCCACATTGTAGGCGGTGGTGGAGCAAAGGTCGCCGCCGGCTGCCACATGGGCGAAAATGTCGGCAGGGAAGATGGTCTCACAGTCGGTAAACTGCTCACCGTTCTTGATGACGGTCAGACGGGAAAGGGTGATATCATGCTCTTTCAGCTGCTCGGGGGAAAGGTCGCAAGTGCTGTCGGACAGGATCTTGATGTTCATAATCTTTCTCTCCTTGTTAGTTGGTGCGGGCCAGCGGATCCTGACCCATCATGAAGCAATTGGCTTCGACATTTTGTGTTTTCAGATAACCGGTACCCCAGTCACGCATGGCGGTGAGGATGGGCATCAAGCTGTGACCCAACTCCGTCAGAGAGTACTCCACACGGGGCGGAATGATGGGATAGACCTCCCGATGGATCAGCTTCTGCGCCTCCAGCTCCCGCAGCTGCTGGGTAAGCATTTTTGGGGTGGCGCTTTGGATGCACTTTTGCAGCTGGGAAAAACGAAGCTTGCCTTCGGCCAAATGCCAGAGGATCAGCGCCTTGTATTTTCCGCCGATCAGATCCAGAGTTGCGGCCACGGGACAGTTTTCATTCATCTGTAAAAGCACCTCCTACAGTATCCAAAAGGATAGTATAGTACAAAAAAGTACATACTTGCGATTTGGGCGTGACATGTTAGAATAGTAGCATAAAGACGGGGTAAAGTCAATATCACGCTTGTTTTCGTGAAGAAAAAGCATTTCTACGGACGATCCTAGGTGAACGAAAATTACTTCCTGCGGATATTGATTTTGTGCGCGTTATCGTGGATAATATATGCAGAAAGAGGCGAGACGATGAAGCTGAAATTTGAAGTTACGGGCATGACTTGCGCAGCCTGCAGCGCCCGTGTGGAAAAGGTTACTGCTGCCGTGCCGGGAGTTGACCGGGTGGAAGTGAATCTGCTGGCAGGCGCCATGACAGTGGAGGCGGGATCTGATAGTGTGACGGAGCAGATCATCCGGGATATTTCCGCCGCCGGCTACGGCGCGCAGCTTGCCGGTGAAAAAGCAAAGGCAGCTCCGGTTTCAACAGATGAAAGTAAGCAGATGAAAATGCGGATCATCGGCAGCTTTGCCTTCCTGGCGGTTTTGATGTATTTTACCATGGGGCATATGGTTGGCCTTCCGGTGCCTTCCTGGTATCACGGAAGAGAAAACGCCCTGGTGGCGGCGCTGCTGCAGTTTATGCTGACCCTGCCGCCGGTGATCCTCAACAGGGTCTATTATACCCGAGGGCTGAAGGCCCTGTGGCACCGCAGCCCCAATATGGATTCTCTTATCGCGGTCGGCTCCGGCGCGGCGCTGATCTATGGCATCGCAGCCCTGTTCGTGATGGCCTATGCCATGGGCCATGGTGACTGGCAAACCCTGGAGCATTACCGGGAAAATCTGTACTTTGAATCCGCTGCCATGATCCTCACGCTGATCACTCTGGGTAAATTTTTGGAAAGCCGTGCCAAGGGTAAGACCGGCGACGCCATCCGGGGATTGATGGATCTTCGCCCGGAGACCGCCTGTGTCTTGCGTGACGGACAGGAGCTCATGGTCCCGGCGGAGCAGGTTCGGGTAGGAGATCTGATCGTGGTCCGTTCCGGCGGGCGCATCCCCGTGGACGGCACCGTGGTGGAAGGAAGAGCCTCTGTGGATCAAAGCGCTCTGACAGGTGAAAGTGTTCCTGTGGAGAAGCTTCCCGGAGATACCGTGGCGGCTGCCACCATCAATGCCGAGGGTTATCTTGTATTCCGTGCGGATAAAGTGGGAGAGGATACCACACTTTCCCAGGTGATCCGTATGGTGGAGGAAGCCGGCGGCACCAAGGCGCCCATTGCAAGACTTGCGGATAAGATCGCGGGCATTTTCGTGCCGGTGGTCATGAGTATCGCAGCGGTGGTATTTATCGCCTGGCTGATTGCTACGGGGGATCTGGAATTTTCCTTGACGGCGGCCATTTCCGTGCTGGTCATATCCTGCCCCTGCGCTTTGGGGCTTGCGACCCCGGTAGCCATCATGGTGGGTACCGGCCGGGGCGCCGGTATGGGCGTACTGTTCAAAAACGGTGCGGCGCTGGAGCATCTTCATGATGTGGATACGGTGGTGCTGGATAAGACCGGTACGCTGACCACCGGTGTACCCGCTGTGACCGACATCCTTCCCGGACAGGTGGCGGGTGAGGAGCTTCTGCGCATCGCCGCGGCTTTGGAGCAAAAATCCGAGCATCCCTTCGCCAAGGCGATCCTGGCAAAAGCCCAGGGGATCCCGCTGCCTGCAACCTGTGATTTTGAAACGCTGCCGGGCCTTGGGATCCGGGCACAGGTGGATGGCAAGGTCTGCTTCGGCGGAAACCGCCGACTGATGGCACAGGAGCATGTGCAGGTGCCGGAATATCCGGAGCTTGCCTCCCAGGGAAAGACACCGTTGTATTTTGCCACTTCTGAGGGCGTTTATCTGGGGGCTATCGCTGCCGCGGATACCTTGAAGGAGGACTCCGCAAGTGCTGTGGAGCAGCTGAAGGCGCTGAAGCTGCACATCGTGATGCTCACCGGCGACAATGAAAAAACCGCTGCCGCCATTGCTCAAAAGGCCGGTATCGACCATGTAGTGGCGGATGTGCTGCCGGGAGATAAGGCCGGCGTAGTCAGCCGGCTGCGGCAGGAGGGCAAAAAGGTACTGATGGTAGGCGACGGCATCAATGATGCCCCGGCGCTGGTCACCGCGGATGTTGGCATGGCCATCGGTGCGGGTACGGATATCGCCATGGAGTCTGCCGATGTGGTGCTGATGTCCGGGTCGCTATCCGGTGTTGCCAATGCCATCCGGTTGAGCAAGGCTACCATCCGCAATATCAGGCAGAATCTTTTCTGGGCATTTTTCTATAATTGTCTTGGCATTCCTGTGGCGGCCCTGGGGCTGCTCAGCCCCATGATCGGTGCGGCGGCCATGAGCTGCAGCTCTGTGTTTGTGGTGACCAATGCCCTGCGTCTGCGAAAGTTTAAGGCAATTACCCATTCTGACACAGAAATCACACCGGATGCGTTTGCGCCGGAAAGTATTAAGGAGGAAACGACCATGACAACAGTGATCAAAGTAGAAGGCATGATGTGCCCCCATTGCAAGGCGATGGTGGAGAAGGTCTGCAAGGCAACTGCCGGCACGGCGGATGCAGTGGTAGACCTGCAGGCAAAGACCGTAACTGTCACCGGTGAAGCTTCCCCAGACGCACTGAAAAAGGCTATCACCGATGCCGGCTACGAAGTCATCGGGTGAGGTGCGGCTATGCGTACAGAGCATTATTTTGACTCCCAGGGAAAGGGTAAGATCCACTATGTAAAATGGGCACCCCAGGCCCAGCCCAAGGCCATCGTGCAGATCATCCACGGCATCGCTGAGCACGCCGGCCGCTACGAGGATCTGGCAGCTTATCTCAACTCTCAGGATATCCTGGTGGTGGCGGAGGATCATATGGGCCACGGCCTTTCCATGAAGACCGGCACCCAGGGATACTTTGACGGCGGTTGGTTTACCGCGGCCGCGGATTGCCATAAGCTCACGGAGCTTACCATGGAGGAGTACCCCGATGTTCCCTATATCCTTTACGGCCACTCTATGGGCTCCTTCCTGGCCCGGACACTGCTGACGGAATATCCCGACAGCGGCATTGCCGGCGCCATCATCTGCGGTACCGGCTGGATGAGCGGTGCGGTGCTGAAGGCGGGGCTGGCCGCCTGCGGTCTTCTGTGCAAGAAAGACGAAAAAGAACCCAGCCAGCTTCTCAACAAGCTGGTGTTCGGCGGCTATAACAAGCGTGTGGAGCATCAGCGTACCTCCAGCGACTGGCTCAGCCGGGATGACGGCAGCGTGGATGCCTACATCGCCGATCCTCTCTGCGGTTTTATCGCCTCTGCCGGTCTGATGCGGGATATGCTCACAGGCATTACCCATATCCAGAAACCGGAGAATCTTGCTAAGATGCAAAAGCAGCTGCCGGTATTCTTCATCGCCGGTGGGGATGACCCTGTGGGTGATTACGGCAAGGGTGTGCGGCAGGCTGCTCAGGAATTTGAAAAAGCGGGCATGGAGAAGGTTGCGATCCGGATCTATCCGCTGTGCCGCCATGAGATCCACAATGAGATCAACCGGCAGGAAGTGTACGAAGATGTTTCCCAGTGGATCGAAAGCGTGATCTGATCATTAGAAAAGGAAGAAAGAACTATGCGTAATGTGCGCCTTGAGATCTGCTACGACGGCACAAGATATAAGGGCTGGCAGCGGCAGACGGCAACGGACAATACCATACAGGGTAAGCTGGAGGCGGTGCTGAGCCGCCTTCTGGAGCAGCAGATCGAAGTCCACGGCAGCGGCCGCACCGATGCCGGTGTCCATGCTATGTGCCAGACGGTGAATTTCTACTGCGACAGCGATATGAGCGCCCAGGAGATTTTGTCCGGGCTGCGGCGGTATCTGCCGGAGGATATCGGCATATATTCCTGCAAGGATGTATCGCCCCGGTTCCATGCCCGGCTCAATGCTTTGTGCAAGACCTACCGCTATCGGATCTGGAACAGTGATACGCCCTGCGTATTTGACCGCAGATATGTGGCGGTGATGCCGGAGCCGCTGGATCTGCAGCGGATGCAGCAGGCAGCGGAGCATTTTTTGGGGCAGCATGATTTTGCGGCCTTCTGCACAAATAAGCGCATGAAGAAGTCTACGGTGCGCAGGATCGATTCCATACAGATCTGCCGTGAGGGGCCGGAGGTACGGATCACCGTTACCGGCAACGGCTTCCTGCACAATATGGTGCGCATCATTACCGGCACCTTGATCGAGGTGGGCAGGGGAGAACGGGAACCGGAGAGTATCGCGCAGCTCTTTGATGGGCAGCGGATGGACACCGGCTTCCTGGCGCCCGCCCAGGGTCTGTGCCTTATGGAGGTGACATATTGAACATTCAGATCTTCGGAAAGTCCAAATGCTTCGACACCAAAAAGGCGGAGCGCTACTTCAAAGAGCGCAGGATCAAGTATCAGCTGATCGATCTGAACCGCTACGGTATGTCCGGCAAGGAATTCGACAGTGTCCTGCGGGCGGTGGGCGGCATCGATCAGCTGATCGATTGGGACAGTAAGTCTCCTACGGTAGTCCAGATGAAATACATGGACGATGCCAGAGCCAAGGAAGACAAGGTCTTCGACGCGCCTGAGCTGATGAAGACCCCAGTGGTGCGCAACGGCAAGCAGGCAACAGTAGGCTACTGCCCGGAAATTTGGGCAAAATGGGAATAATACAAAAGCAGTTCTTCGAAAGAAGGACTGCTTTTTCCTGTATTTTCTGGGATAATGGCAAGAAAATCCTTGCGCATTGGTGAAAACGGTGGTAGGATAGGAGGATAAAATGTCTGCGATACTGGAATGGGTCAACTCTCTGGTCTGGGGCGCGCCTGCACTGATCGCTATCCTGGCGGTGGGATTATGGCTGACGCTGCGTACCGGCTTTGTGCAGCTGCGGCTGCTGCCGGAAGCGCTGCGCCGATTCTTTCATCAGCTGCGTGGCGGTGAAAGCGCTGACGGCACGGTCTCGCCGTTCCAGGCGGTGTGTACGGCGCTGGCGGCCACGGTGGGTACCGGCAATCTTGCCGGGGTCGCCGGAGCGATGGCCATCGGCGGGCCGGGAGCCATCTTCTGGATGTGGGTCTGCGCTTTTTTGGGCATGGCCACCAAGTTTGCTGAGGCTTCTCTGGCGGTGCGATACCGGCACAGGGACGATGGCGGCGAATATGTGGGCGGCCCGATGTACATGATCCGCAAGGGTATGGGAAAGGGCTGGCACTGGCTTGCCTGGATCTATAGCTTTTTCGGGATCATTGCCGCCTTCGGTGTGGGCAATGCCACCCAGGTAAATACGGTGATCTCCGGGGTCAATGAAGCGTTGTCAGCTTTTGGCTTCCGGCAGACATTGGAAGCAGACCTTTTGATGGGCATCGGCCTTGCGGTTCTGATCGTATCCATGCTGCTGGGCGGCATGAAGCGCATCGGTGCCGTCGCGGAGCGGCTGGTACCCTTTGCGGCGGCAGCGTACCTGCTGCTGGGAGCGGCGGTGCTGCTGATGAAAGCGGATCAGCTTCCCGAGGCCTTTCAATCCATCTTTCTGGGAGCCTTTTCTCCCCGGGCGGTCACCGGCGGTATGGTAGGCTCAGTCTTTTCTGCCCTGCGGATCGGGGTGTCCCGAGGGGTGTTTACCAATGAGGCCGGGATGGGCACGGCGGCCATAGCCCATGCCGCAGCCCAGGTGGAGCATCCTGCCCAGCAGGGAATGATGGGCATCGTGGAGGTATTCCTGGACACGGTGGTCATCTGCACCGTCACGGCGCTTGTGATCCTGGTCAGCGGAGTGCCGATCCCCTACGGCCATGATACCGGCATGGCCCTGACCTCCCAGGCCTTCAGCTATGTTTTGGGGTCCTGGGTCAATGTGTTTCTGGCGGCAGCGCTTTGCTGCTTTGCCATCGCCACCGTCCTGGGCTGGGGGCTTTACGGCATCCGATGCGCCCAGTATCTGCTGGGACATAAGGCCTGGCGGCCCTTCGTGCTGCTGCAGGCAGGTGCTGTCATCGCCGGCGCGGTGCTGAATACCGGCACGGTGTGGCTTCTATCCGAGATCGTCAACGGTCTGATGGCCGTTCCTAATTTGATCGCGCTGGCGGCCCTTAGCGGTGAGGCGGCGCAGATCGCAAAAGATTACAAGCGTACTGGAGGTACTTATGAAGATATCCATCAATGCCAACCGCTGCGAGCCTTCGCCCATGCGAAAGTTCCACCCTCTGGCGGTGAAGGCAGAACAGCAAGGCAAAAAGATCCACCATCTGAATATCGGCCAGCCTGACCTTCCTACACCGGAGGCGTTCTATGAGGCAGTGCGGGGCTTCCGTTTTGACACCCTTTCCTATGCCGCGTCTCCCGGTATGCCGGTGCTGATCGATGCGGTGCGTGGCTACTACGATAAGCTGGGTGTTTCTCTGGATCCCCAGGATGTGCTGATCACCACCGGCGGCAGCGAGGCGCTGCTGCTGACCTGCCTGAGCATCCTGGATCCTTATACGGAGGTCATCATTCCCGAGCCTTACTACCCCAACTACACCACCTTCGTCCATGCCGCCGGCGGCCGGATCCGTGCGCTGCCCACCAGCGCTGAGGAAGGCTACCGCTACGCTGACCGTAAGCGGATCGAAAGCCTCATCACCAAAAATACCCGTGCCATCCTCATCACCAACCCCGGCAATCCCACCGGTGTGGTGCTGAGCAAGGAAGAGATGCGCATGATCGCGGATGTGGCCAAGAAGCACGATCTGTACCTGATCAGCGACGAGGTGTACCGGGAATTCTGCTATGATGACAAGTTCGGCATCCCCACCATGGCCCATTTCGACGATATCAGCGACAATTTGGTGATCGTGGATTCCGTGTCCAAGCGGTTTTCCGCCTGCGGCGCCCGTGTGGGCTGCGTGGTCACCAAGAATAAGGAGCTGCAGCAGGCGCTGCTGAAGTTCTGCCAGTCCCGCCTCAGCGTTGCTACCATCGACCAGATCGGCGCGGCGGCACTGTATAGCGTGGGCCCGGAATTCTTCGCTGCCAGCAAGGAAGAGTACCGCAAGCGCCGTGACCTGGTGGTAGCCCGGCTGCGCCGGATCCCCGGTGTGCAGGTGGAGGAGCCGATGGGCGCCTTCTATCTCATGGCAGGCTTGCCTGTGGATGACGCGGATAAGTTCCAGAAGTGGCTTCTGGAGGAGTTTGACGACCAGGGAGATACGGTCATGTTCGCTCCCGGCGCTCCCTTCTATGAAACTCCCGGCAAGGGCATCAACGAGGTGCGTATCGCCTATGTCCGTGACGCTGCTGAGCTGGAGCGTGCCATGGAGCTGCTGGAAAAGGGCATCGCAAGATACCAAAAGGAAGTTATGGGTGAATAAAATTCAGCCGCACAGGGAATGCCTGTGCGGCTGCTGCTATTATTCGATGGTGATTTCTTCGACCCGGTCGGAAAGCAAGGTGCCTTCCCATTCGTATTGCAGACGGATCACTACGGATTCATAGTTTTCTATATCGTCAAGGATCAGCCACTTGTCCGGCAAGAGGGCCTTTCCCTCCAGAAGATTTGCTGTGCTGCCGTCAGATGCACGGGCGGTAACGGAAGCATAGAATCCTTCCATGGGCATATTCCCGGGCAAGGCGATGGCGATATGCTTGTTTCCGTCAGAGTGGTATTCGATAGATACAGCTTCCAGATGATCAAGGCCACCCAAATAAAGCAACTCTTCGGGAGGACAGGTGGAGGAAAGTTCTGCAGCAGCGCAACCGGTAAACAAGAGAATAACCAGTATTGAAATCAAAAGCTGCGTCGGAAATCTGTTCATATTTAAGCCTCCTTTGAATCGGGATTGTGCAACATACATATATTATTTTGCATTTTTATTTTATCATATGTTTAATATGATGTCAATTAAAATGGCGTGCTTTGCAGCACGCCATTTCTGTTCAGTTATTGTTTTCGGTAATAGTCAGACTGTTGCCATCAGCACTGATCACATAGCTCTTCACCTCGCCGCCGCTGCGGCAGGTAAGCAGCAACTGCTGGCCGTCGGCAAAGGGATAGTGGATCACCACCGCGTCACCTGCGCTGATGCAGTTGGCGGCGAAGACGGTATCGGCGCTCTGCCCGGGCAGGCTTTCCGTGCCGTTCAGCTGCAGGCGCACATCATAGACGATGGTGTCGCAGCTGAGGATAATGGCATCCGCCTCCGGATCCAGCAGTACCTCGCTGAAGTGCCCGAAATCGTCCAGATTCGCACTGCCAAACCACTGCACCGCAGCTTCGCCGGCTACATCCGAGGTCTCACCGGGGAACAGATCATTGCGCAAAATGCCCAGCAGCCGGGAGTAGGGAACGGTAGCGAAGACTGCGCCCGTGGAGTATGGAGCGATGTCATAGGGGGCAAAATAGAAGCAAAGACCTTCGGCGGAGAAGTACCAGGTGGCCTCCTGCTGCAGGTCGGATTGGAAGCGGCGGGTGATGGTGTCGGCATAGTCGCTGTATAGCTCCTCCGCTCTTTCTCCCAGAACTTCAACAAGCGCCTGGCACAGCCGGTCAGCCGCGTCACTTTCCTCCGTGAGGATCTGGCCCAGAGTCATCACATTGCCGGTGAGCAGATCGTAGTTGACGCAGGTGTTGGTCACCTCGGCACGGACATCCCCGGTGAAGACGGTCTCGGTGCCCAGAAGGCTCACTACGGTCTTATCGATACGGGTGGGAGTGTAGAGGATCTGGCAGTAGTATTCTTCCCAGCTTTCTCCGTCCACATAGGATTGCTGGGCAAGATCCCGGATATCCTCGTAGCTTGCGGTGTTGGCATCCATTCGCTGGAGAAGATCCAGGACGATCCGCTCGTTGATCTGGGCGCTGCCGCAGTCCAGCACCACATCCTGGAAAATGTGAGAGTAGATCACGGTGCCGTCCTCAGCAAGGTCGGACTCGGTGATCAGCGGCAGGCTGATGCTGACCATATTCACAGGATCCCAGACAATAGGCTGGGAGCTTTCCTGGGAAGACCCGGTGCTTTCCTGGGTGGAAGGCTCCGTAGGCTCCGGCAGTGTCCACACGCCGGTCACTAGCAATGCCAGTGCCACGCAAAGGGCCAGCGCCAGCACCGGCAGAATATATAAAAGCTTTCTCATAGTATCCTCCTTGGGTCACGGGTACTGCCCACAGTATAACATAGTTCGACACATTTCGCAACTGATGATTTTCTGGCCGGTTTTTACTTGACAAGCAGGCTAAATCGATGGTAAAATGTTCCCGTATAGGCCCTGCAATGAACGGAAAGAGTAGCAGAATCCGAACCGACAGAGAGTGGATGCCGCCGGCTGAAAGCATCCGCAGGGGAGTGGCTGCGAAAGTGCGTCCGGGAGCGGGAAAGTGAATCACGAGCGATAAATGAGAGTGGAACCGCGAGTCTTTGACCCGCCTCTTGTACCTGGGGTATAAGAGGCGTTTTTTATTTGTAAATTATGATTGGAGGAATCCTGTTATGTATCTGTATAATTCCCTGTCCCATAAGAAGGAACTGTTCGTTCCCAATGATCCCAACCTGGTGAAGATGTATACCTGCGGCCCTACCGTATATCACTATGCCCATATCGGCAACCTGCGCACCTACATCATGGAGGATGTGCTGGAGAAGTCTCTGCGGTATCTGGGCTACAATGTCAAGCGCGTCATGAACATCACCGATGTGGGCCATCTGGCCTCCGACGCGGATACCGGCGAGGATAAGATGCTCAAGGGTGCCAAGCGGGAGAATAAGTCCGTCATGGACATCGCCCGCTACTATACCGATGCCTTCTTTGCTGATTGCGAGAAGCTGAACATCAAGAAGCCCGATGTGATCGAGCCTGCCACCAACTGCATCGATGCCTACATTGAGATGGTCCAGAAGCTGCTGGATACCGGTAAGGCTTACTTCGTGGGCGGCAATGTGTATTTCGATACCTCTACGCTGGATAAGTACTATGTATTCAATGACCATGATGAGGAAGATCTGGCCACCGGCGTCCGTGAGGGCGTGGAGGAGGATACCAACAAGCGCAATAAGAATGACTTCGTCCTGTGGTTTACCAAGAGTAAGTTTGAAGACCAGGCGCTGAAGTGGGATTCTCCCTGGGGCGTTGGCTATCCCGGCTGGCATATCGAATGCTCCTGCATTTCCATGAAGCACCTGGGTGAAGATCTGGATATCCATGCCGGCGGTATCGACAATGCTTTCCCGCACCATACCAATGAGATCGCCCAGTCCGAAAGCTACCTGGGACACAAGTGGTGCAACTACTGGTTCCATGTGCATCATCTGAACACCGATACCGGTAAGATGAGCAAGTCCAAGGGTGAATTCCTCACGGTCTCCCTGCTGGAAAGCAAGGGCTACGATCCCATGGCCTACCGCCTGTTCTGCCTCCAGAGCCACTACCGCCGCAACCTGGTGTTCAGCTGGGAGAATCTTGACAATGCGGTGGTCGCCTACGACAAGCTGATCGCCAAGATCGCCACGCTGAAAAATGACGGGGAAGTGGATGCCGATGCCCTTTCCAAGCTGACCGAGCGCTTTGTGGGCGCACTGAACGGCGACCTGAATACCTCTCTTGCCATCACCGCGTTGTACGATGTATTGAAGGCCAAGTGCAACGATGCCACCAAGCTGGCAGCGCTGGCAGATTTCGATAAGGTACTGTCTTTGAACCTGCTGGGTGCCGCGGAAAAGCTGGCAAAGAAGCAGGCAGAGGAAGAAGCTGCCAACGCCGATCCTGAGATCGACGCGCTGGTGGCTGCCAGAACTGAGGCCAAGAAGGCCAAGAACTGGGCAGAGGCTGACCGGATCCGTGATGAGCTGAAGGCCCGCGGCATCGAGATCATCGATACTCCCCAGGGCGCCAAGTGGAGAAAAGTATGAAGCTTCTGATCCTGGACGGTAATTCCGTTATCAACCGGGCATTTTTCGGTGTCAAGCCCCTTACCACACGGGAGGGGCTTTATACCCATGCCATTTTCGGATTTCTGAATATCCTGGAGCGGATGGAAAAGGAAGAGCAGCCGGAAGCGGTGTGCGTTGCCTTTGACCTTCACGGCCCCACCTTCCGTCACCTGCGCTACGATGGCTATAAGGCCACCCGTCATGGCATGCCCGAGGAGCTGGCGATGCAGATGCCGGTGATGAAGGATGTACTGCGGGCCATGAATATCCCCATCTACGAATGCCAGGGCTGGGAAGCGGACGATGTGATCGGCACAGTGGGCCGCATCTGCAGCAATAACGGCTGGGAGTGCGTGGTGGTCACCGGTGACCGGGACAGCTTGCAGCTGATCGATGAAAATGTCCATGTGAAGCTGGTCATCTCCCGCCCCGGGCAGACTACGGCAACCCTCTACACGGAAGAAAAATTCCGGGAGGAATACGGCTTCGAGCCCAAGAAGATGGTGGATTTGAAGGCGCTGATGGGCGATTCCTCCGATAATATCCCCGGCGTTGCCGGTGTTGGCCCCAAGACGGCCACGGAGCTTTTGCTGAAGTTCGGCTCTCTGGACGGAGTTTACGAAAACCTGCAGGATCCCTCCATCCGTCCCAAGCTGCGGGAAAAGCTGGAGGCAGGCAAGGAAAATGCCTACCTTTCCTATGAACTGGCCACTATCGTCTGCAAGGCGCCCATCGACTTTGAGCCGAAGGATGCCATCGTGCAGCCCTATAACCGGCCGGAATTGTATCAGCTGTTCCAGAAGCTGGAGTTTATCCGGCTGATCGACAAGTACGGCCTGCGTGGCGCGGAAGCGGAAGTGCCCAAGGCCCAGATCAAGACCGATGACAAGCCCCTGCCGCGGCTGGATAGTGTCCCGGCGGACGCACAGCGCCTGGCGGTGTATATCGCCCCGGACGGCTCTTTGGGCATCGCCTGCGAAAAGGGTGTATGCGCCCTGACACCTATGGAGGCTCAGATGGGATTTGAGCTGCCCACGGCTGGTGATGTCATCCTGCATGATATGAAATCCACCCTGCACACTCTGGATTCCATGGGTATCCAGGTGGGAGCCTGCGTTTTCGATACCGCGCTGGCTGCCTATGATCTGAGTCCTTCCCAATCGGATTATCCCGTGTCCAAGCTGGCTACCACCTTCCTGGGGATCAGCGTGGAGGACGGCGATGCTGCCGCCTGCGCCGAGGCCGTGTGGAAACTGCAGCCGGTGTTGCTGGAGGAACTGCGCAAACAGGAAATGGAGCAGCTGTATTTTGACATCGAACTGCCCCTTTGTCCGGTGCTTTACCGGATGGAAAAGGAAGGCATCGCCATCGATGAGGCGCAGCTGCAGCAGTTCGGCACTATGCTTGCTCAGCGGATCGAAGCTTGCGAGGCGCTGATCTATAGCTATTCCGACGGCCCGTTTAATATCAATTCCACCCGTCAGCTGGGAGAGCTGCTCTTTGAGAAGCTGGGCCTGCCCCCGGTGAAGAAGACCAAGACCGGCTACTCCACCAATGCGGATGTGCTGGAAAAGCTGAAAAACAAGCACCCCATCATCCCCGCCATCATGGACTACCGGATGCTGACCAAGCTGAAGTCTACCTATGCCGACGGTCTTATGAAGGTCATCTGTGAGGACGGCCGCATCCGTACCACCTTCCAGAACCTGGTGACGGCCACCGGCCGTTTGTCTTCCACAGAGCCGAATTTGCAGAATATCCCGGTGCGCACTGATCTGGGTGCGGAGATCCGGAAGATGTTCGTACCCAAGCCCGGCTGTGTGCTGGTGGATGCGGACTACAGCCAGATCGAACTGCGGGTGCTGGCCCATATCGCCGACGATAAGGTGATGCGTGATGCCTTCATCAGCGGCCAGGATATCCACACGGTCACTGCTTCCCAGGTGTTCGGCGTTGCCCCCGAGCAGGTGACGAGCCTGCAGCGGCGGCATGCCAAGGCGGTGAATTTCGGCATCGTTTACGGAATTTCGGAGTTTTCCCTGTCGGAGGACATCGGTGTCAGCCGCTGGGAGGCTAAGGAGTATATCGAGAATTATCTGACCAACTATTCCGGCGTCCGCAGCTATATGAAGCGGGTGGTGGAGGAGGCCAGAGCGGCCGGTTTTACCAAAACCATCTATGGCCGCAAGCGGGATATCCCGGAGCTGAAGAGCAGCAACTTCAACATCCGCCAGGGTGCGGAGCGCATCGCGCTGAATACCCCCATCCAGGGAACAGCGGCGGATCTGATCAAGCTGGCCATGATCCATGTGGACAAGGCCTTGCGGGAAAGCTACCCGGAGGCAAAGCTGCTGCTGCAGGTCCATGACGAGCTGATCGTGGAATGCCCCGAGGAGATGGCGGAGGAGGTTGCCGCCCTGGTCAGCACCCAGATGCAGCAGGTGGCGCAGCTGAGCGTGCCGCTGACCGCGGAGGCAAAGTACGGAAAGAGCTGGTATGACGCAAAATGATCCGATATGAATTGATGAATGAAGCCCATGTGGCTCAAATCGCCCAGCTGGAAAAGCGCTGCTTTTCCGATCCCTGGAGTGAGAACAGTATCCGCAGCGAGCTGACCGGCCGCCTTTCCCTGTGGGTGGTGGCGCTGGTCGGCGACACGGTTGCGGGCTATATCGGCTCCCAGAGCGTGCTGGGAGAATCGGATATGATGAATGTGGCAGTGGCACCGGAGTACCGCCGCCGGGGCATTGCCCAGGCGCTGATCCTGGAGCTGATCCGCCGCCTTTCCCAGCAGGGAAACCGCAGTCTGATGCTGGAGGTGCGTGCTTCCAATACCCCTGCCATCACCCTGTACCATAAGCTGGGCTTTGCCCAGGTGGGTCGCAGACCCAACTATTACCGAAATCCCAAAGAGGATGCACTGATCCTGAGAAAGGAGTGGGAAGTATGAATATTCTGGCAATTGAATCGTCTTGTGATGAAACTGCCGTAGCCATCGTCCGTGATGGAAGAGAAGTGCTTTGCGATTGTATTGCTTCCCAGGTGGAGCTGCACCGGATCTACGGCGGCGTGGTGCCGGAGATCGCCTCCCGCAAGCATATGGAGGCCATCTACGGCCTTGCGGAGGAAGCTCTGGAGAGAACGGGGCTGACCCGCGGAGATATCGACGCGGTGGCCGTGACCTATGCGCCCGGTCTCATCGGCGCGGTGCTGGTAGGCGTGAATTTTGCTAAAGCAGCTGCGCTGGCGCTGAATAAGCCTCTGATCCCGGTGCATCATATCCGTGGCCATATCGCTGCCAACTATATCGCCTATCCGCAGCTGGAGCCGCCGTTTCTGTGTTTGGTGGTCTCCGGCGGTCATACCATGATCGTCCATGTGGAGGACTACACCAAAATGCGCATCCTGGGCACGACCCTGGACGATGCCGCCGGTGAGTCTTTCGACAAGGTGGCAAGAGTCCTGGACATGCCCTATCCCGGCGGCGCTGCCCTTGACCGTACGGCCCAAGGCGGCAACGACCAGGCCTATCCGCTGCCCAGAAGCAAGCCCGGCGCCAATCCCTATGATATGAGCTTTTCCGGCTTGAAGACGGCAGCGCTGAACCTGATCCACCATGCCGAGCAGGTAGGGGAGCAGTTGGATATTCCCGGCCTGTGCGCATCTTTCAGTGCGGCGGTGTCCGATACGCTGGTACCCCGTGTGGTGATGGCGCTGGAGGAGACAGGCCTGAAAAAGGTCGCGGTGGCCGGCGGTGTGGCTGCCAACTCCCGGATCCGGGCGGATATCCTGGCGGCAGCTGAGAAACTGGGAGCGCAGGTGTATATGCCGCCCCTTTCCCTGTGCGGCGACAACGCTGCCATGATCGGCGCCCAGGCGTACTATGAGTATCTGGCGGGAAATACCGCGGATATGAGCCTCAACGCCTACGCTACCAAGTCCATTCTTGGAGAAACTATCTAATACAGAGTGCAGGAGATTCGAGGATCTCCTGCATTTTTCTTTGTATTTTTCTATATACATATACATTATGTATAAACAGATTATGGAAATTCGGGAATACGCCAAAAATATGTGAAAATTGTTTGAATTATCTGTGAATTGACAGAAAAACCCCAATTTCGACAAGGGAGAAAATGGGGTAACAGCTGTGGAAAAGTCTGTGGAAAGTGTGAATAACTTTTTGAATAAGCCGGTTATTTTGGTGTTATGGTAACGGTATTCAGTAAACCTATTCACGAAATTTTGAACTTTTTAAGGAAAAATGTCGAAAAATGTCCCAGGTTTTTCGGGTTATCCACAGCCTCCTTTCCGGCGGGGTGGGTTTGTTGACAAAAGGAGACCTCCGTGCTACAATCCTCGTAAATTCTATGGGAGGTGGGGAAGTATGCTGATCCTTGCAAAGAATATGTCCCAGCTTCGCTTTGGCAGTCTTATGGAAGTGTATACGGAAGGGAATCGGGAAAACGGCGCGGATCTCTATGCCCACCTTCCCTCTGAGCAGGCGCTGGCCCAGGCGGAGCAGGACTTTTACCAGTACCTCAGAGAAGTGTTCTTCCCAACGGATGGGGTCGTATACGCCATCTGGGAGGCTGAGGGAAGATATGTCAGCGCCCTGCGCCTGGAGCCATACCGGGATGGTTTGCTTTTGGAGGCGCTGGAGACAGCGCCGGATCAGCGCAGAAAGGGCTACGGAAGAAGGCTGATCCTGTCCGTGCAGGAGCAATTCCCCGGCGTGAAGATCTACTCCCATGTGCATAAGCGGAATCTTCCGTCCCTGGCGATCCATGAAAAGTGCGGCTTTCGCAGGATCTCGGAGCAGGCGGTGTATATCGACGGCTCTGTCAACAGCCGCGCCTGCACCCTTTGTTATGAATAAAAGCGCAGCCTTCCTTGGGTTTAAGACCGGGAAGGCTGCGATTTATTTTGTTGTCCGATAAGTAAATAGGTCAAACTGCTCGATACCCATAGAGAAAAGAAAATCACGACTTTTCTGTCTTTGCTTTTCCGTGTTGTAGTCGGGGATCAACGGGACTCTTACGATGATTCTTTGCGGTCCAATGAGTTGGAGTAGTTTCTTTAGATTCTCTATCATGAGTTGGTTGTTCCTGCCGGTGTATTTTAGATAGACCTCCGGGTCAGTATCCTTGCAATCCACATAGAATACATCGATGCATTCGGCGGCTACAGCTACATTCTCCCAAGGTACGGCAAGAGAAGTTTCTGCGCAAAGATGCCAGCGATCACCGCAGAGCCTGCGAAACTCCTGCAAAAAAGGTGCATACAGCAGAGGCTCTCCGCCGCCGAAGGTGATCCCGCCGCCCGTGGCAAGAAAGTAAAGATCATCGATCCGAACCTTATCAAAGAGCTCTTGCGCTGTCATCTCTGTGCGCTTGGTATCTGGCGAATAAGAAAATGGATTGATGCACCATTTGCAGCGCAGCGGGCAGCCGTGAAAGCAGACAAGGGTAGTGATGCCCTGACCGTCGGTTTGCATCCGATGTCTTGCCCAGGCGATCACAGGCGCGGTCATGCGCGGATCACCATCCGCCATCGGTGCTCTCCTGTGTGGGGTCCGGCACAAGGTCACCCATCAGTTCGTAGTCTCCGGGTTCCGGGATCTCGCCCATGTCAGGCAGCTCTGTGTTTTCCGGCGTAACGATCTCACTTTCTGCTGGTGGGGCCATCATTCCCTGAGTAGCGCCGATAGGTGGTGAATCACAGCCGACTGTACCTACCATAAGTGTTGCTGCTAACCCGGCAATTGCGATGGCTTTTCCCATTGCCTGCCGCTTTCTCAGTTCGTCCTCAAGATAGCGCAGTTCAGCCTCACATTTGGGGCAGGTACCGCTACACTCACCTTGAAACTTACATTCTGTGGCAATGTATTCGATTTCGTTATCCTGTGCGATCTGCCTGCGAATATCCTTGAGGATCTTGCATTTACTCTTTCCGTTCATAACCCTGCCCCTTTCAGTAATAATATCCTTCCGATTTAGATACGAAGCAACCTGCGATTTTGCTCACTGAAATTTCCGCGGAGACATTGTTGATACAAACATCATATCATGGTATCCTTTGCAGAGCAAGAGGATTCTGGAAAAGAACCATTTTATCTTGACTATTTACGGCGAAAAAGATACAATCTGTTGTAGATAATACAGAAACGGGCTGAGGTGATATGTCTTGAAACAGTACAAATATCAAATGCACGCCCATACCCATCCCTGCAGCGCCTGCTCCCGTCTGTCTCCGGAGGAGCTGGTGGAGAGCCTGCGTGCCGGCGGGTATGCCGGCTGCGTGATCACCAATCATTTCCTTCACGGCAATACCGGCATCGACCGCCGCCTTGCCTGGGAGGATTTCGTGGCATACTACGAAAGAGACTACCTGGAGTGCAAAGAACTGGCGAAGAAGTACGATATCGACATCCTGTTTGGTGTAGAGGAGGGCGTTGGCGGCGCTTTGGAGATCCTTTGCTACGGTATCACGCCGGAGCTTCTGTACCGCAATCCCAAGCTGGCTGATGGCAAGCTGAAGGATTGGTACCGGGTGATGAAGGCTGAGGGGGCTGTGTGCATCCAGGCCCATCCCTATCGGGAACGCAACTATATTCCTCAGCCGGGTCTGCTTCCTTTGGAGCTGATCGACGGTATTGAGATCACCAACACGGGCAATATGGAAAAGAACAATCTGGAAGCGGAAGAGGCTGCCAAGGAGCACCCGGAATGGATCCTGGTGGCCGGCGGCGATTGCCACACGGTGGACCGGGTATGCAGTGGCGGCATTGCCACCAATGTGCGTATCCGCACCGAGCAGCAGCTGGCGCAGGTGCTGCGATCCGGGGAATTCTCTTTGATCACAAAATAAGAAAACAGCCATCCGACGGATGGCTGTTACTTTTTAGTTGGTTACCTTGGTGCGAAGGGGCAGCAGCTTGCTGACGCAGCGGCTGAGCAGCCGGTGCAGCCAGTAGCACCCGATCACAAAGGCCAGATCCAGAGTGATAACGATAAGCACATATAGTACCTGGGTCAAACCAGTGCCCAGGACACCCTGCAGGTTTTGCCGCACCTGCTCCAGAGGAGCAATGTTGCACTGGTAGAAATTATTGAAGTTGGTTTTTAACAGCTGGGCTGCGGTGGCACCGATGACGCAGTAGGTGAGCGTGGCCAAAGCGACCGGCTTCTGCTCCGCGGCGCTGCCGGGAGTGTAAAGCTCCAGCATCAGGATCAAAAGGTACGCAAACAGGGCAATGTTGTGGAAGGCTACCGTGTGGAAGGAGAAGAAATCGTCAAAGAAATGCTCGATATTGTATGCGCTGTAAATGAGGTCCGGGTAGATGACGGTCAGCAAGAAAACGGACATGGCATATACGGATCCAATGGCACGGACATTCTGCCGATGCTTGCCGTTGTAGAATGCCATCAGCGGCAGCATCAGGATCAGCAGGGAGCAAAAATGCAGGGGGATGTGGTAAAGGTCATAGCCCCGTGCCATAGAGATCGTTTGCTTAGCGATCTCCAAAAGCAGAATGCAGACGGCCACGATCTGCAAAGGAATTCTGCGGACCTTATTGGATTTGCCTGCAAGCAGATAACGAAGAGCAACGGCTGCGATGACCATAATGATCACGGCGGGAAGCAAAGTATGCACATGGGCGGGAGTCCAGAGCTGCATGATCTCACCTCGTTGGAAGAATATCAACACCATTTTAGCAAAGGGGAAATGGAAATACTATAGGGGCTTTCCTAAGATATTCTTAAGTTTTGTCGGATTATGTAAGAATTGGGAAACAGGAAACAGTCCACCGGACTGTTTTTTGGTCCGCCTTTCGAGTCCCATCTCTCGCAAATTACCAAAAAAGAACATCACCCAAAGGGTGCTTGAGCAAATGAAAGTCAGATCTTATCCACATCCCTACGGGATGCGTCTAAGATCTGAGGGACTCTCCCACGGCGGGAAAACAGTCCCCCGGACTGTTTTTTGATCCGCCTTTCGAGTCCCATCTCTGCACAAAAAATGAGCCGCCCCGAAGGGGCAGCTCATTTTTTGGTGCGAGAGATGGGACTCGAACCCACACGGCGAAACCACACGCACCTCAAACGTGCTTGTCTACCATTCCAACACTCTCGCGAACGCTTGAATATTATACCACAGTTGCACCTTTTGTCAATATCTTTTTATGAATCTCTTGCAAATCCTGCCTTCCTTTGCTACACTATGGAAAAAGAGAGGAGTGGCGAAATGACACGGTTTTTTGTATCCGAAGACGAGCTTCAGCCGGATTTTTTGGTGCTGACGGGGGAAAATGCCCAGCATGCCAAGGTCCTGCGGCTGAAGGAAGGGGAGGAAGTTCTGGTCTGTGACGGTGAGGGCAGGGAGTGCCTGTGCGCCATCAGCGATGTCAGCCCGGGGCAGATCAGCCTCGTGGTAAAAAAGCGGCAGGAATCGGCCTCAGAGGCCTGTGTGAAGGTCAGCGTCTACATGGCCTACCCCAAGTCAGACAAGCTGGAGCATGTGATCCAGAAGGCAACGGAGCTGGGCGCTTATGAGATCGTGGCATTTCCTTCTGCCCGGTGCATTTCCCGCCCGGATGAGAAGAGCATTTCCAAGAAGCTGGAGCGCTGGCAGAAGATCGCGGCCTCAGCGGCGGAGCAATCCGGCCGGGGCAGGATCCCGAAGGTTCTGACCCTTCCCAGCTACAAAGCGGCTTTGGAGCGTGCCGCACAAGCTGATAAGGCCCTTCTGTTTTATGAAAATGAGCAGGCTACGACTCTGCGCATGGCCCTCAGTGCCGGCACTTATGAGACGGTCAGCCTGCTGACAGGCCCGGAAGGTGGCCTGGAGGTTTCCGAGGTGCAGCAGGCACAGGCTGCCGGGCTGCAGGTATGTACCCTGGGCAAGCGGATCCTGCGCTGCGAGACGGCACCGTTGTGCGCCCTGTCTGCGGTAATGTATGATGCCGGAGAATTCTAAAGAAAATTGCCGCCCTTTTGGGCGGCAATTTTGCGTATTTACTGCTTGTTGATATTGACATCGCCGGAAACGGTTTCGGCATGGATCTGGCAGCTGCCGTCGCCATAGACCAGTTTTCCGTTGCGGTTGTCGGTGGGCAGAGCTGTATGAAGATCACCGCTGGTGCTGTCCAGCTCCACTGTGAAGCCCAGACCGTCCGGGAGAGTCACAGTCATATCTCCGGAGACGGACTCTAAGTTGATCTTTTGGACCGTTGTGCCCAGCAGCCGAATGCTGCACTCTCCCGATACAGATTCGCACTCAAGCTCCTGTACTTCTCCGAAAAATTCCACTTCTCCGGATACCGTGTTGATGGACACTTCTTTGGCGTTGCATTCCACGGTGCAGGCAGCGGATACACCTTCCAGCTCAATTTCATCCGCCTGCAGACCTTGAATACTGACTTCGGCGGAGACAGTGGTCAGCTGGAAGCTGCCGCATTCCCAATCTGCCGGGATATCCACCTGCAGCGTCTTGTTGGGGGTAGAGACGAAGCCGATATTCAGCTTGGGCTTGCTGTATTTGATGATCAGAGTATTGCCCTTCTGCTCCCATACCATGCGAAGATCCTCGCCGGCATTGCCCGACTCATGGAAGCGGATCTTCTGAGAATCGTCGGCAGCAGTGCGCACCTGGATGTCACCGGACACCCATTCGATATGGATGTTTTGGATCTGTGAGGCATCCACAGCACCGTCGCCGGTGATATACTCCCCGGAAAAACCGCCCAGATCAAAGCGCACCTGTCCCACACCCAGCATGCTGAGCAGGATGCCTGTTAGCAGCAAGATCACAATGGAATATAGAACGATGCGGATCACAGCATTGGTTTTCATTACTTTTTTGCCTCCTTCAGATCAAAGCAGGCATTGACCAGCCCCTGAACAGCTGCCATGATGGGGAAAATCAGCCAGGTGATGTACCATGCCTGAGTGGAAATGCTGACAGCAAAGTATATGACAAGAACGATGGCGTTATAGTATCATGCAGTACCTCACCTGTCATGGTATCTCGCAAAAAATAATTGCAGGGCGCACATGGGTACGCCCTGCAATATTATCATACTTTCTGCTCGCAGTAGATGCAGCGGTGGATGCCGGCAGCGGCATCGGTCACCCGGCACACATGGGGCAGCTCCTGCTCCACGGCGCTGATGCACTTGGGGTTGCGGCACACACGGTCATACACAAGCCCCTCGGTGTCGATGGCTTCCGGCTGCGGATCTTTTGCTTCCTCCAGAAGCATCAGGATCAGCGCCATGCGCATATACTTGCCGTTGAGCGCCTGGCGGAAGTAGGCGGCTCTGGGATCGTCGTCCACCTTCACGCTGATCTCATTGACACGGGGCAGGGGGTGCAGTACGCACATATTCTCCTTGCCCAGCTTCATCTTCTCCGTGTCCAGCACATAGCTGTCCTTCAGCCGCTCGTATTCCTCGGCACTGTCGAACCGTTCCCGCTGGATGCGGGTCATGTACAGCACATCCAGCTTGGGCATGGCCTCCTCCAGAGAGAAGACCTCCTCATAGGGGATACCGTGCGCGTCCAGCACATTGCCCCGGATATACCCGGGCAGCCGCAGCTCCTCAGGGGAGATCAGCACGAAGCGGATGCCGCTGTAGCGGGCCATGGCTTCGATGAGGGAATGGACGGTGCGGCCGTACTTCAGATCGCCGCACAGGCCGATGGTCAGATCCTGCAGCCGACCCATTTCACGGGAAATGGTCAGAAGGTCTGCCAGGGTCTGGGTGGGGTGGTTATGGCCGCCGTCACCGGCATTGATCACGGGAACGGTGGCATTGCGGGAGGCCACATAGGGAGCGCCCTCTCGGGGATGGCGGATGGCCATGATATCCGCATAGCACGACAGGATCTTGGCGGTATCTGCCATGCTCTCACCCTTGGCGGCGGAAGAAGAGCTGGCTTCGGAGAAGCCGATGACGCTGCCGCCCAGCTCCAGCATGGCAGCTTCAAAGCTCAGCCGGGTGCGGGTGGAGGGCTCGAAGAACAAGGTAGCCAGCTTCTTATAGCGGCACGCCTCCCGGTAATTTTCGGGATGGGCAATGATGTCCTTGGCGGTGGCGATCAGCTGATCCAGCTCTTCTACGGAAAAATCCAGAATACTGATCAGACTTCTCATGCCTTCGCTCCGTTCACTGCCAGATAATTCTTGATCCGGGTCACATTTTCCTCGTTAGCGGGGTCCTCTTCCAGGTACTCGATGATGTCATACACATCCACCACGGAGTATACGGGGAAGCCGAACTGCTCCTCGATCTCCTGCATGGCACCCTTTTCGCCCTGGCCCTTTTCCTTGCGGTCGACCATGATGAAGGTGGCAGCTACCTTCACGCCCTCCAGGGCGCTCAGGATCTGCATGGATTCCCGGATGGCGGTACCGGCGGTGATCACATCCTCGATGATGACGATCTCCTGGCCGGCCTGGGGCACATAGCCCACGAATACGCCGCCCTCACCGTGATCCTTCACTTCCTTACGGTTGAAGAAGAAGGGAACATTCAGACCGTTCTTGGACAGAGCCACGGCAGCGGAAACCGCCAGGGAAATGCCCTTGTAGGCAGGTCCGTAGAGGACAGCGTCCTTCTTGCCCAGCTTATCGAAGTAGGCCTTGGCGTAAAATTCGCCCAGCTTTGCGATCTCGTCGCCGGTCTTGATCATGCCGGCGTTGACGAAATAGGGGATCTTACGGCCGGACTTGGCGGTGAAATCACCGAACTTCAGCACACCTGCGCTCTGCAGGAACTGGATAAATTCTCTCTTGTAGCTTTCCATGGTGGATCCTCCTTAGTCGCAGAATTCGGCAACGCAGCGCTCGTAGGCAGCCACGGGGTCGGCAGCGGCGGTGATGGGACGGCCCACCACGATGTAGTCGGAGCCGATGGCCTTGGCGGCGGCGGGGGTCATGACACGCTTCTGATCGCCCACATCGCCGTCAGCAAAGCGGACACCGGGAGTGATGGTCAGGAAGCTCTTGCCGCAGCGCTCATGCACCTTGCCGGCCTCCAGGGGGGAGCAGACGATGCCGTCCAGGCCGCTTTCAGCGGCGCAGGATGCATAGTGCATGACAACTTCGTCAATGGGGGCGTGGATCATCAGATCGTTTTCCATGCTCTCCTGGTCAGTGGAGGTCAGCTGGGTCACGGCGATCAGCAGGGGACGGGTGCCGTCCTCCCGGGTCAGACCCTCCAGAGCAGCCTTCATCATGTTCTGGGTGCCGGCGGCGTGGAGGTTGGTGATGTCCACATCCCGACGGGACAGAACGGACATTGCCTTCTTAACGGTGTTGGGGATGTCGTGCAGCTTCAGATCCAGGAAAATCTTGTGGCCTCTGGCCTTGATCTCCCGGACGATCTGGGGACCTTCGGCATAGTAAAGCTCCATGCCGATCTTCACGAAGGGCTTTCTGCCGGTGAACTTATCCAGGAAGTTCAGGGTGGCTTCACGGCTGGCGAAGTCACAGGCTACGATTACGTCTTTTCCCATCAGTGGGCACCTCCAATAATATCTTTTAATGCTTCAATTCTGTACTTTTTCATCACGGCAGGAAGATCCTCAACGATCTTCTTGCAGGCAAAGGGATCCACCAGGTTGGCAGCGCCCACCTCTACGGCGGTAGCACCGGCCAGCATCAGCTCGATCACATCCTCAGCCTTGCTGACACCGCCCATACCCACGATGGGGATCTGCACGGCTTCATACACCTGGTATACCATCCGTACCGCCAGAGGCAGCAGCGCAGGGCCGCTCATGCCGCCGGTCTTGTTGGCAATGATGGGCTTTTTCCTGCCCAGATCGATGCGCATACCCAGCACTGTGTTGATGAGGCTGACGGCATCGGCGCCGCCTTCCTCCACCGCACGGGCGATGGCGCAGATATCGGTGACATTGGGGCTGAGCTTCACGATCACAGGCTTGGTGGTGACGGCCTTGACCGCCTGAGTCACCTCTTTGGCGCAGCCGGGGTCAGTACCGAAGCTCATTCCGCCGCCGTGGACATTGGGGCAGGAGATATTTACTTCCAGCCAGCCCACCTGCTCCTGCTTATCCAGCTTTTCGCAGGTCTTCACATACTGTTCGATGGAGAATCCGGAAACATTGGCCATCACCGGCTTATGGAAGAATTCCTTCATTTCCGGCAGTTCATGGGCGATCACATGATCTACACCGGGGTTCTGCAGACCTACCGCGTTGAGCATACCACCGTCAAACTCGGCGATGCGGGGCGTGGGGTTGCCGAACCGGGGATCCAGAGTAGTGCCCTTGAAGGAGAAAGTACCGAGACAGTTGATGTCGTAAAGCTCCGCGAACTCCTTGCCGAAGCCGAAGGTGCCGGAAGCGGGGATCACCGGATTGCTAAGCTCGATGCCGCAAAGATTGACCTTTGTGCTCATCCGAACACCTCCTCACGCGCAAATACCGGGCCGTCCTTGCAGACCCGCTTGTAGCCGGCGTTGGTCTGGATGGTGCAGCCCATGCAGGCGCCGAAG
>JBGVJN010000016.1:0-18744 GCA_045129455.1 Faecousia sp.
TTACAATCCCTCCGTCACGGCTTGCGCCGTGCCACCCCCAGGCCCCTTTTGTCTGCTTCGCAGACATTTTCCCCGCTAACGGGGAAATCTACCCTTTGCACAAGGGAGGCTTTCGGGCGGTCGATGACCGCCCCTACAAAGGAATCGCGCCTATGGAAACATTGTAGGGACCGGCGTCCGCGACAGTCCTACCGCGCAGCAGCAATGCCCTCCCCGGGGGAAGGTATAAAAAAGGCCCGGCGTGAGCCGGGTCTTTCATGATCACAGTTTCCAGGTCAATTCCTGTTCGCCGGTGAGGATGCCATGGCTTGTCAGCACCTGCAGGGCAGTACTTCCCTCCAGCACCCGGACCACGGCCCGGTCATGGGTGGCAGTCAGCTCCAGGCGGCTGCCTCTCCACCAGATCTGCACCGTGACGCTTTCCCAGCTTCGGGGCAGATTGGGCGTGATACGCAGCTGATCGCCGCACAGGCGCACACCGGCATAACCCAGCACGCAGCACTGCCAGATGCCGCCCAGAGAGGCGGCATGGATGCCGTCGTCACTGGATTTGAGATTGGGGCCCAGGTCGATCTGGCAGGCTCTGCGGAAGAATTCATAGGCCTGCTCCTCCCGACCGCAATCCGCCGCCAGCATGGCATAGGCACACAGGCTTAGGGAAGATTCATGGACACAGAAAGGCTCGTAGTAGGCAAGGCTCGCCTCCTTCACCTCCTGGCTGAACAGATCCTCCCGCAGCAGGAACAGATTCATCACATCCGCCTGTTTGGACACCTTCAGCCGTGTATAAGTGGGATAGGGGTAATCCTTGCGCAGCTTCTTAAGCCCCGCCCGGTAAATGGTCAGATCGATTTCGGGAAGGGTCATAAAATCATCATCCTGGGGAAGGATCTTATTCTCCCCTGCCTTGGGCAGCACCAGCTTATCCGCCATAGTCTGCCAAAGCTCCCTTTGGATGGTCAGCTTCTCCGCCAGACGGCGGTACAGACCGGGGTGCTCTTTCTCCAGGCGTATACTCCACCGGCAGGCCAGGTCCAGATTCAGATGGGCCAGATAGTTGGTGAAGGCATTATTGTTGGCCTGATGGGTGAATTCATCGGGACCGATCACATCCAGCAGCTCATAGCAATCCTTTTCTTCGCTGTATTCCAGGCGGGATGCCCAGAAATTGGCGGTGTCAAACAGGATCTCGCAGCCGCTGCGGAGCATAAAGTCCAGGTCATGGGTGGCCTGGTAATAGTGGTACACACCGTAGGCCACATCCGCGGTCACATGGTACTCATGCTTGGCAAAATGGTCCTCCGGGCACACATCCCCGTCGGTGATCCAGGCTGCTTCCCAGGGATACCGGGCACCCTGCTGCCCATAGCGGCGGGCATTGGCTCTGGCCGCGTCCAGGCAGTGATACCGGTACTCAAGCAGCGATCTGGCAGCTTTGGGATCTGTCCAGATGAAGAACGGCAGCATATAGATCTCGGTGTCCCAGAAGGTATGGCCGAAATAGCCCTTGCCGGACAGGCCCTTGGCGCCGATATTCATCCGGTTGTCGTGGACAGGGGTCATGATGGTCAGATGGTAGACCGCAAAGCGGTAGGCCAGCAGATCCCAGGCATCCCCCTCCAGGCGGATATCCTTGGTCTGCCACAGCGCCTCCCAGGCCTGCTGGGACTTGGCCAGGGCATCCTCGTACCCCTGCCGGCGCAGCAGCTCCATCTGCTCCTGCTCGACGCGGATCAGTGCATCCCGCTCCCAATCATCGCCGCAGGAAAAATCATTATCCCGTGTGGTGGCTACACGGCACAGCTTTTCCAGCTTCACGGTCTGTCCCTGGGTGAGGGTCACAGCGCAATCGGCAGTGATCCGGTCCGCGCCCAGCTGCACCTGGGTGGGTAGCTGGGTAGAATTTCCCGCTTCATCGGTCACAAAAACATCCACATAGCAGCCGGTGACGAAGGTGATGCCGCTCTGGTGAGTGGTCTCCGCGTACTGCAACAGATTTTCGGACAGGCGGCTCTCCATATCCAGGAAATGCTCATCGCCATAGCGCTTTCCGCCCCGGATGCCGCTGCTAAGCGTCAGGGTGCAGCTGCCCTCCAAAACCTTGATCCAAGCCCGCTGGGCCAGCACGTGCTTTTGGGCCAGGGAGACGAAGCGCTCCGTAGTCACCTCCAGGCACAGTCCCTCCCGGGGCATCCAGCGAAAATTCCGGTGAAGCACACCGTCACGCAGGTCAAGATACCTGCAATGGTCGCTGTGATTTCCCTCGGTCAGCTGCAGGCCGATACCGTCGGCAGACAGCTCCAGTGCGGTCACATCGGCACCGTTGGGTAGCTCGTTGGAATTTTTGCTGGTCATCCGGTCAAAGGTGCCTGCCACCAGGGCATAGCGGACGGTCTTCTCCCCGTCCTCCTCTGTGGCTGCCCGGACACCCAGATAGCCATTGCCCTGGCAGAGGATGGATTCAAATTTACGGCATACCAGCGGATCTGCGTCCCACTGGTATACGCGCCATGTGCTTTCTGCGGTTTTCATAAAAAGGATGCTCCTTTTCTGTTGGTGCTGTCAGTTTTCCCGGAAAAACAAAGGTTATTTCCCCGGGAAAGCGGACAGGCTTTTTTCTTTGGGGAGGGGCAAATGCCCCTCCCCGGTCATATGGATCAATAGATCAGCTGGGCCATCAGGGGGCTGTGGTCAGAGATATGGACAGTCTTACCGTCAGTACGGCCGGTATCCAGATCATCGGTCAGTACCCGGTAGGTCAGCGCGTTGACATCACCTGTCATGAACAGATAGTCGCCCATGGCAAACTTGTTCTCCGCCCGGTCCCAATCGCTGTAGGAGCCGATGGAGTTGGGGTTGACCGTGGCACGGATGTCCTTCAGACCGCCGGAGATGAGGGTCTTGTAGGCATCGGAGGAAACGGCCATGTTGAAGTCGCCGCCTACGATGGCAGGAATGCCATCGTACTTGCTACGCAGGGATTCGACGGTCTGCACCACCAGCGCCATGGTCTTGGTACGGGCCTCATCGTTCTTCACGCCGTCCATATCCGGCTGGCCGTGAACGCTCATGACGATCAAACGCCTGCCGGTGGCATTGTCCTGCAGCACCACATAGTTGATGGTACGGGGGTACTTCTTGGCGGTGGCGCACCAGTCGCCAGAGGCGGTGGCGGTGCCGGACTCCACCAGAGTATACTTGTCGGTCTTCCAGATCACGGGAGCCGCTTCATCTGTGCCGCTGTGAGACTCACCGAAGAAGGTGTAGCCGCTGAGCACAGGGGCTGCCACGGCCTTGAACGCATCGGTGGCTTCCTGGAGCATGGCGATGTCGGGTGCTTCCGCAGCGATCTTCTGTGCCACCTTCAGGTAGCGATCGGTAATGCTGAAGCCCTTGTCCGTGGGTACATCCGCGCCGTAGTACACATTATAGCTCATGATCTGGGTGACAGGCTTGGTAGTATTCTTACCCAAAGTGGCCATCCAGTTGGCGATGATGGTATAGATGCTGTCGTAGCCGGCGGAGTCGGGATGCAGACCGTCATCAAAGGTGACAGTGAAGTCCTTCATGTTGTAAAGATCCAGATACTCGATACCCCAATCCTTGCAGATGCGGATGGCCATATTTACATAGGGCAGCTGGTCCACATTTCGCTCGGTCTTGAAGTTGACGATGTAGCCCAGGGTCGCCTTGGGGTTCTGCAGCCGTGCATGGTACAGCAGCAGCTCCAGAGCATCAGCGAAGGTGGTCACATCCGCCTTGTCGGGATCGAAGGAGGCCTTACCCTGAGGCTCACCCAGAGTAGCGGGCAGGCTGGCGTCGTTAAAGAGGCCGTGCATGATCACATAATCATATTCCGTGCCCTTGGTGGCCAGCAGATTATTGAGGATGTAGTGCTTCTCGGAGTGGGATTCCACACGGCCGGTGGTGATACAGGCACCGGAAACGCCGTTGTTGGTCACATCCATCTGGGCATAGTAGCCGATTCGTCCCGCCCAGCCGCCGGCACCGTAGATCTTGGCACGGTCACGGGCACCGAAGGTGATGGAGTCACCAAGGAACAGGGCGGTCTTGCCAGCCAGAGTCTTGACCGTGCTCTCCAGAGGCAGCTGGATGCCGATATGCTCGATCCAGGCGCTGACGAAGGCACCCTCGGAGGCAGCATTCTTCTGATGGAAATAGTATTGCTCATAGTCGGGATCGTAGGCTACCCGGGCATAGACAGCACCCTGGGGAACGGTGGCGCAGTACAGGCCGAATTCGCCACCGAAGGATTCCACCAGCTCAGCGCCGGTCATGGTACCCATAGGCTCACCGTTCTTGTCGTAGAACTTGCTTTCTTCCACGCCGGAATCGGTGATAGCACCAAAGTACAGCTTGTCACCGGCAGCCACTGCATAGTAGGCAGACTGGCCCACATAGGCATCCGGGTCGGCGCCCTGTTGGGTCCAGTAGGCCCGCCACTTCAGCTCGGACAACTCGGAGACGGTGACAGTAAAGACTTCCGCCAGGCTGGCAGGAGCGGTGATAACCACGCTGCTGACACCCTCAGGGACAGTATAGCGATAGATCACTGTGCCCTTGACGAAGGTATCGGCCACTTCCAGGTCCTTGCCCCGGATCTTACCGGTGACAACATTGCCGCTGCTGTCCATACCTACCAGGTGGAAATACTGGGTCTTGTCGCAGGGACCGAACCAGAGGGTCGTGCCCTTGGAGACGGAAATAGGCTTGGAGGATACATAGTCTGTGGTCAGGATCTGGCCCTCATCAGAGGTATAGCCGGCAAAGCCCTGCCGGAACAGGTTCTGCAGAGGCAGGTCAGAGGCAAAGGATACCAGGCCGATGATGGACAGTATACTGACCAGCAGCGCCAGAGTCAGGCTCACGAGGACCGTCTTTTTCGTTATCTTCATGATTTACCCCTCCTTAGCTTAGTTTTCCTCCACAGCAGAGGCGGTTGCCTCTGCCGGGAGATCGTTGATGATCTGGCCAACACCGGACTTGATGTTGCCATGGAGTGCGCCCTTGGCGCAGTTGACATAGTAGATCGTTCCAATGGACAAATCGGAAGAGGTCAGCTGCTTCTGTGCCGCGATGGCGTACTCGGTGATGTCGCTTGCGACCACCGTGCCGATGGTGACGGTGGGATTGCTGTTGTTGTTATACAGACGGACGCCGTTCTTGGTGATATTCTTCAGGGTCAGAATCTGTACTTCAATGATATTTGCGTGCTGGGCCTGGATGCCCTGGTGGTTGATATTCTTCACCGTCAGGTCGTAGCTGTGCAGGGAGGCACTGCCTTCCAGGTAGATGCCCACATTGGCGCTTACAGTATCCACCAGGATGCTGTTCGCCCGGAGGATGCCGCCATTGAAGTGGATGCCGTAGCCCTTGGTCACATTCTTTACCTGCAGAGCATCAGTGATGGTGAAGATGCCGGTACTTTCGATGCCGTTCTTGGTGGAGATGTTCTGAATGGTCATGTTTGCTGCGCTGACACTGCCGCCCATGCAGCTGAGACCGTGTCCCTTGGCATTATCGATGGTGATGGTGCCGGTGACAGTGAGGGCACTGTTGACCTTATTCATGTAGATGCCGTTGCCCGCCACATTGGTGACGGTGATGTTCCGGGCAGCCAGTGCGGTAGAACCGTTGACCACACCCTCTTCTACCAGCTCGTTGGCCAGATAGATGCCCTGGTTGGCGGCACCGGTCACGGTGATATCGCCGGTGAGATTCACAGAGGACTTGCCCTCAGCGCCGTCGATAAAGATGCCGTTATTGATTCCGTAGGGATAGCTCTCGTCGGTGGAAGCGGTGCCGGTGATCACCAGGCTGCCGGTGCCGGTGACGGTGCCGCCCTTTGTGACCAGCAGACCTGCGCCCAGGGTATTGTTTTTCACATCGGTGAAGAGGTTGGTAACGGTAGCGGTGCCATTGAGGGTCAGCTTCTTCTGGTTGTAGATACCGTTGGCTACATTGGTGTTCTGCGCGCCGTCGCCGTCAGTACCCACAATGATCTTCACGCCATCCACCAGCACATCGGTCAGGGTCATGGTGCCGGTGTTCTGGATGACATTGACAGCCTTGCCGGTCACATTGGTGACCTTGGTCAGACCGGTGACGGTCATGGTGCCGGAGTTCTTCACGGGCGTGCCGCCGATGGTTCCAGTGACATGGATGTTGCCGGCCTCCAGCTTATTGTTGCTGGAAACACCATCCGCGCCAGGATTGGTCACGGAGATGGTGCCGGTGACCTTAAAGGTGGCGCCGCCGTTGTTGATACCGTTCTTCGCGGTATTGCGGATGGTCAGATTGGCAGCGGTGAAGCTGTTGCTGCTGTAAATACCGTGGCCGGAAGTGGTATCGATCACCACATCGCCGTTGACCTGCATGGTACCGGTGTTCTGGATACCATTCTGGGAAGCGGCGGTACCCACATTCTTGATGCTGACAGAGCCTGCGGTGAAGTTCTTGTTGTTGCTGACACCGCGGCCGGTGATGTCCTCCACGACCACAGCGCCGGTAACGGTCAAGGTGCCGCCGTTGTTGTTCACGCCGTTTTCATCGCCGGTGGTACCGGAGTTCTTCACAGTGATAGAGGCTGCTTCCAGCGTACCCTTGTTGTTGATGGCGTGAGAGCCGGCATCCAACACGGTCAGCGCGCCGGTCTTCACCGTACCGGAAGCGATGGTCAGGCCGCACTTTGCAGTATCGGTAATGGTGACGGCAGCGCCGGTGGCATGGATAGTGCCGCTGGCATTATGGATGCCGTGGCGCATCACATTACTGACGCTGACGCTTGCGCCACTGCTGATATTGATGGTACCCTTGTTGTAAATACCGTTGAACTTGGTATCGTTGGTGGTATTGCCTTCGTGGGCGATATTATCGATGGTCACATTACCCTTGACGGTAACGGTGCCTTCGTTATACAGACCGTTGCCCTGGTTATCACCGGAGACCAGGATATCGATATTCTGGATAGTCAGACTGCCGGTGGTGAAGGTGGCGCCGGACTTGATATGGACAGCGTTGACGGCCTTTCCGGTGACATTCTTCACCGTAGTGCTGCCAGTAACGGTCAGTGCCTTGCTGGTGAGGATCGCCTGCTCGCCGGTGGTATCCACCAGCAGGTCGCCATTGACGGTAATGGAGCCGCCATCGATACGGACACCCTGGCGGGTAATGTTGGTAATGGTCAAATTACCGGTGGTCACCTTGCCTTTGTTATAGATGGCATGGCCCTTGGCACGGTCGATGACCAGCGGACCTGCCAGCTCAACCACGCTGGCACCGCCACCGTTCTGGATACCGTTGCCGCCCATATTGGTCATGTAGATGGGCTTGGTGGTAAAGCTCTGGACGGTACCGCCGTTGTAGAAGGCATGGCCGCCTACATTGAGGATGATCAGCTCGGCGCCCTCGGTGATGACCACAGAGTTCTTGTAGCCGCCGTTGCTCTCATCGCCCTGGGTACGCACCGCGTAGTCTGCCAGATCGCTGATGACGATCTTGCCGGACAGGGTCATGCAGCTATTGTAGCGGGTATAGATACCGGCCTTGTTATCGGTCACGGTCAGGTCGGTAACAAAGAAGGTGCCCTTGTTGTACACAGCCGCACCATTGGGGGTATTGCGGATGGCCAGATCATAGCCGGAGAAGGTAGCGGTAGCCGCATCCACCACGATGGCATTGTTGCTGTGGATGCCGGTGACAGACTTGTCCAGCTCCATGCCGGAGCCGGCCACATCCGGGTCATAGTCGCCAATGGTCAGATGATCCATCATGGTGACGCTTCCCTGGATCTTCAGGCCGATGCCCTCCGCGCCGGAAACCTCCGCATTCTTGGTCACATTGTTGATCACCAGGCCGTCGCCGCTGAGCTTGGAGCCGCCGCCGACGAAGATGCCGTAGTTGCCCGCGCCGTTGATGATCACATTGGTGGCAGACACAGCGCCGCCGGCGCGCAGATGCAGGGCAGTACCCCAGGCATTGACGATGGTGGAATCGGTCAGGTCCAGCACACCGGCATTGATATCCACCAGGTACTGGGCGGTGGCATCGGTCTGGTTGCGGATCTGGGCGCCGTCTACCGTGGCGCTGTAAAGCTCTGCGTAGCCGGCGTTGTAGATAGCCTTTTGGGCCGTGCCGGTGAGCTTCAGACCACGGATGACCATGTCGCCGGCATTGCTCAGCAGCAGGTCGCCGGCATTGGTGACGGTCACATTGGCAGCTTCCATCGTCTTGCCGTTGAAGATGCCGTGCTTGCCGGAATCGGTGACCACCGCGGAGCCGGTGATGGTCAGCTTCTTGGTATTCTGGATGCCGTTCTGGGTGGCACCGTGGATGTTTACCTTTTCCACGGTCATGGTGCCGGCATTGTTGATACCGTGCTCGCCGGTGGCAGAAATGTCCGCGTCGGCGATATGCACCGTGCCGCCGTAGTTATACACACCGTTGACCGCTGCGCCGGTGACGACCAGCTTGCCGGAGGTGGTGAGGGTGGAATCATTGTAGATGCCGTGGTTGCTGGAGTTCTTGACAGTCACATTCTCCAGGTGCATGACCGCCTTGTTCTGGATGCAGTTACTGCCGGAGGCAGAGCCGTCCAGGGTGGCGTCGATCAGAGTCACAACGCCGCTGTAGTCATTGCTGACACCGTGCTCGCCGGGATCGGTGACGGTCAGACCGGCGATGGTGGTCTTGCCACCATTGGTGTAAACACCGTTCTTACCGGTAGCGCTGATCAGCACATCGGAAGCAACCAGCTCGCCGGTATTGTTGAGACCCTGACCGCCGGTGGCGGAAATGATCAGACCGGTGAGGGAGGTGATCTGACCCTTGTTGTTGTAGATGCCGTTGTCGGCCACATCGGTAATGGTCAGATCCTCACCCTGGAGCGTGCCGGTATTATAGATACCGTGGTTGCGGGAGTCGGAGATCTCACAGCCGGTCAGGGTGATGGTGCCGCTGTTCTGGATACTGTTCTTGCCCGCACCGGTATCGGAGACCTTCACAGCCTCGGCTGTCATCCGGGAAGCGTTGTTGATGCCGTGCTCGCCAGTGGCGGAGACGGTCAGCTCCTTCACCTGGATGGTGCCATTTTCATCGTTGTACACACCGTTGTTGGCCACATTGGTGATGGTCACATCGGTGGCAGTCAGATCGCCGGTATTGTACAAGCCGTGATTCTTGGAGCCGGTGAGCTTAGCGCCGGTAACAGTCATAGTACCGTTGTTCTGAAGGCTGTTGCTGTCTGCGCCGGTATTGGTCACGGTCAGATCGGTGATGGTGATGACGGACTTGTTGTTGATGCCGTGCTCGGCCACATCATGGATGTTGGCGCCGGTAACGGTCATGGTAGCGCCGGGCTTATTGTAGATACCGTTCATGCCGGTGCCGGTAATGGTGATATTCTCAGCCTCCACCACGGAGGAGTTGTTGATACCCTGCTGTCCGGTAGTGCTGATCTTCACATCCTTCAGCACCAGCTTACCGCCGTTTTCAGGCAGATAGAAGCCGTTGGCCTCAGCGTTGGCAATGGAGCCGCTCTCGACGGTCAGTGTGCCGGACTCCACATACGCACCGTGGTTGCCCATGGTATCGGCGATGAGATTCTTGACGATCGCCTCGCCGGAGATGTTCTGGATGGCATTCTTGTCCACATTCTTGATGGACAAAACATCCGCGATCAGCTCGCCGCCCTTATTGTATACGCCGTGGCTGCCCATATTTTCCATGGATACATTGTTGGCGACGATCCGGCCGCCATCCAGCTGGAAGCCGTTCTGCTCCACATCCTTGATATCCACATCGTTCAGCTCCACGGTAGCGCCTGCGTCCACCTTCACTGCGGAGGAGGAAACATTGCTGATGGAGCAGCTGTTCATATACAGCTCGCCGCCGTAGGCATACACGCCGTACTTTTCCCGGTTAGTGCCTTCCAGCACCACATTATTGAAGGTAGCAACACCGTTGCCCACGGTGATGGACTTATCACGGCAGACACCAAGCACGCCGCCATCCACCGTCAGAGTGCCTCCTGCGTTGGCGATGTTGCCGTCGCGGCTGCCCTCTACCGTCAGGTTCTTCAGAGTCATCTCGCCGGAGAAGTTGTAAATGGCCACGGTATCGCAGCGCTTTACGGTCACATCGGTACCGGTGACCTTACCGCCGTTGTTGGACAGGCAGTAGACCTCGGAGGTGTCCACCACTGTGCCATTCAAAGTCAGCGCGCCGGTCTGGCTGTTCAGAATTCCGCACTCGGTCAGCTCCACCTTACCGGTGTTCATGGTGCCGTTGTTGCACAGGCCGTGGACACAGGCGGACACGGTACCGCCGGTGATCTCTGCGCTGGCGCCGTTAGCTACCACGACGCCATCCTTCTCGGCCTCTGTATTTTCACCGCCGGTCATGGTAAAGGTGCCGGCTGCCACATACACATTGTGGAAAGCCGCCTTTTCCACCTTGCCGCCAGTCTGCTCGGCAGTGCCGGTGGTATAGATGGCCGCGCCGCCCTTGGCACCGGACACTACCGTGCCGGTCAGCTTCAGCGCGCCGTAGTTGATCACATTGTAGACCTCGCCGTCCAGCAGCTGGCCGCCGGTCAGCCGGGCAGTAGCGGTCTTGCCCACCACCAGGTTGGCATAGCGGCCACCCTTGACCACAGCCTTCTCGGTGATGATAAATTCACTCTTGTCCCCCAGAGCAACGCCGTTGCCGTTGCCCTTGGCATCCACTTCCACAGTGCCGCCCAGGGTGAGAGAAGCGCTCTTATCCAGGGTGATGAGTGCAGCCATGGCGGAGGCATCCTCTGCCGATAGCTTGGCGCAGCCCATGCCCCAGGAGGGATTGTCGCTGCCGGGCCACTGGCCCTCCAGCTTGGTATCCAATACGATGGTACCGGTACCATTGATGGTTTTATTGCCCACCACAGTCAGCGGCTGGGTGATCACCACATCACCGTCCAGGGTGATAGTCTGATCGCCGGGCTGCGAAAGCAGCTCAGCCAGCTGGCTGCCCTGCAAAGAGCCGGGACGGATCACATCGCACTGGGTCAGCAGCAGCGTCAGAGCCACAGCCAGCGCCACCACGGCGCAAAGGGCAATGACCAATCCGCCTTTATTCCGGGTTTTTCTTGTTCTCGTTCTCACCGAAATTCTCCTTCCTGCTTATATGTTAATAGTACAAGATCGTCAGAAGAGGGTTATGGTCAGAAATATGCTCTCCGTCGTAGCGGTGGTCCACCACCCGGAAGATCTCGGATGCCATATTCTTGCTGATAAAGATATGGTCGCCGTAAGCAAAATTGTCCTCGTCACGGTCACCCCATGCATTGAAGGAGCCGCCCATATCCGCGTCGGGCGCAGCAACACGGCAGTCCTGATAGCCCGCGGAGGTAAGGATGCCATAGCCGGAGGCGGTCAGACCCATATTCCAGTCGCCGCCAACCACCACAGGACGGCCTTCGGCAATTCCCTCCAGCTTTTCCACGGCCAGCGCGCAGGAATTGGTGCGCACCTGCTCACTTTCCGGATCGGTGTGGATATTCATCGCCACAAACTCGCCGGAGGTTTCCTTATCCTTCAGAATGACCCAGTTGACGCAGCGGGGATACTTGCTGATGACACCGTCCACCCAGGCCGCGGATTTGACCTCGTCCGGTGTGGAGGACAGCCAGAAGTGGCCGCTCTTGACCAACTCATACTTTTCAGTCTTCCACAGCACCGGCACGAACTGGTCGCCGCTGCCCACATTGGGGTCGCTCAGCTCACCGCCGTGACGGCCGTAGCCGTAGTAGCTGTAGCCATTTTCCTGCATGAAGCTCTGCAGGTAGGGGATCCAGGACACGCTGACCTCCTGCAGAAGCAGTACATCCGCATCCTGCTTGACCATTAGGTCCTGAATATTTTCCTGTCTGCCGTCCACATCCTGGTAGTAGATGTTATAGCACAGCACCTTGACCTTGCTTTCATAGGCAGAAAAGTCCGGTCCGGTCTCCCCGGTGGAGGGGACGCTTTCCTCGCCGGAGGGCTGCGTGACCTCTGGAGCGCCGCCACAGCCCGCCAGCATCAGCATGGCTGCCAGCAGGAATAAGATCCATTTTTTCATAGCACTCATCCTTTCAGAGACCCCATCATGATACCCTTCTTAAAGGACTTCTGCACCAGCAGATAGCCAATAAGCATCGGCAGGGTGGAGACCACGATGATGGCGTATTTCAAAGATTCGTAGATCACATTGTCCGTCATGGTGCTGCCGGAGGACATACCCTCCATGCCGCCGATGATCAGCACCCGGCGCAGGAACACCTGCAGGGGCATCAGATTCTCATCGGACAGGTAGATGATCGCGCTGAAGTAGGCATTCCAGTGGCCGGCCATATAGTAGATGGTCAGCACACCCAGAATGGGCTTACTCAGCGGCAGCACGATCTTGCTGAGGATCTGCAGCTGGGAGGCACCCTCGATATGGGCAGATTCGATCAGCTCGCCGGGGACGCTGTGGGTGAAATAGTTGCGCATGATGATAAAGTTAGTGGCGCTGATGGCAGCGGGCACGAACATGACCCAGCGGGTATTGAGCATATGCAGGCTGTTCAGGTTCAGGTAGGTGGGGATCATGCCGCCGCCGAAGAACATGGTAAAGGTGATCATCACCGTCAGCAGATTTCTGCCCTTCAGATCCGAGCGGGACAGGGGATATGCCGCGCAGATGGTCAGGACCATGTTATAAAGGGTACCGACTACGGAGTAGAAGATGGTATTGCCGTAGCCGACCAGGATCTGGTTATTCTGGAAAATGTACTTATAGGCGTTAAAGTTGAAGCCCTTGGGAAGCAGGACTACCTCGCCGTTGAGCAGCGCGTTGGGATCGCTGAAGGAAGCGCTGACCACATACACCAGCGGATACAGCCACAGCAGCGCAGCGACGATCGCCAGGGTATACACCACGATGGTATAGACCGTATTACTGTTGAAGTTCTTGAAATTCAGTTTCTTCATATCCGCACCTCCTCAGAACAGGCTGACTTCGCTGCGCTTCTTGGCAATGCGGTTGACAACCAGCAGCACGATCAGATTGATCACGGAGTTGAAAAGGCCGATGGCCGTGGCATAGTCATACTGCTGAGCCTGGATACCTTTTTCGTAGACGAAGGTGGAGATGATCTGGCTGACACCCAAATTGGTGGTCTGCTGCATCAGCAGCACCTTCTCATAGCCCACGCTCATGATGTGGCCTACCTTCAGGATCAGCTGGATGACGATGGTGGGCCAGATGCTGGGCAGAGTGATCCGCCACAGCTGCTGCCAGCGGCTGGCACCGTCGATATCCGCCGCCTCATACAGCGCTACATCAATGGCGCTGAGGGCGGAGATATAGATGGCCGCGTTCCAGCCCATGTTCTGCCACAGGCCGGAGATCACATACATAGGCCGGAACCATTCCTGCAGACGGGTGAAGTAGATGCCTTCCTCGATGAGGCCCATCTTCTCCAGCAGCACATTGACGATACCGTTGTTGGGAGAGAGGAAAGCCTGCATCATACCCACCACAACCACCGTGGACACAAAGTGGGGCGCGAAGAAGATGGTCTGCAGGGTGCTGTTGAGCCGCTTGATGCGGATCTCATTGAGCACCAGCGCCAGGGCGATGCTCAGGGGGAAGGAGAAGGCCAGGCTGATTACGCTGAGGATCAGCGTATTGCCCAGGATCTCCCAGAAGTTATAGGCGCCGAAGAAGCGCTCAAAATGCTCGAAGCCGACCCATTCGCTGCCCCAGATGCCGTCTCTCAGGGTAAAATCCTTGAAAGCGATCTGGATACCGCTCATGGGAATGTAGTGGAAGATGACAAAGTTTGCCACCACCGGGATCAGCAGCAGATACAGCTGCCAGTAATTGCTCAGGGACTTTTTCCAGGACCTGCCGCAATTACTCAGCCGGGTACCTGCACTTACCCGGGGAAAGTTCGTTCGTTTCATGGTTCATCCCTCACAGATCAGGGCTTGAACTCGTCCAAGGTGTGGAAACCGTCCTTTAGACCGCTGGCATAAGCCCGGTCCAGCGCTGCCTCGTAAACCTCCAGCACATCGTCAATGCCCATGCGTTTGATGGTATTGATGAACTGCTCCCAGGTCTCGTCGTTGAGCTCATTGGTGCCCATGATCCATGCATCGCGCATGGAGGCAACATACTTGTCGATATCGTTCTTGCTGTCCTCGATGATCCGCTGCTCCTTCTTAGTGAAGGTGAATGCGGGCCAGGCGATGGCGCAATCCTCGATCAGCGCGTTGGCAGCTTCCAGAGCGATACCCTTGTTGTCATCGGCGCTGTTGAAGGGAACCTTGGTCATGGTGGGGGTGTTGCCGTAGCCGTAGAGGCTGACATAGACGGCGCAGCCGTCGTAGGAGTTGGTGCCTGCGTAGAAATCAGCCAGCACGGTGTCGTTGAACTGATAGGTGCCGTCTTCCAGGGCATCGTAGGTCACACCCTCGTCGCCGTAGTAGAAGAACAGGGAGCCTTCGTCGCAGAAGAAGTAGTCAGCCCAGCGCAGCGCCACCTCGGGGTACTGGCAGGCAGTGGTGATCACGAAGGAGCCGGTGGTACCAATGGAGTTGACACCGTAGTAGTCCTTGTCTCCCTGGGGGCCGGTCATGGCGCCATCCAGGTAGGTGAACTTCTGCTGAGTCTCCTGGCCCAGCATACACAGATTGGTGTAGGCAAAGGCGCCGCAGACATTATTGTTGACATAGTTGCCCAGGTTGGACTCGGTGAAGTCGAAGTATTCTTTGTGCAGCAGGCCTTCCTTGTAGAGCTTGGTAGCCCACTCCACCCAGGCACGGAAGCTGTCGGTAGTGGCAAAGTAGCGGACCTTGCCGGTTTCCTCATCACAGTCGATGAAACCGTTGTTTCTGCCCCGGTTGCCGATACCGAACATACCGAAGGTCACAAACTGCAGATGGTCGGGCTTGATGTACAGGCCCATCTCATCGTTGCGATTGTTGCCGTTGGGGTCATCTTCCTTGAAGGCCTTCAGCACATTGTAGAATTCATCGGCAGTGGTGGGGACATCCTTACCCACAGCGCTCAGCCATTCCTTGTTGAAGAACAGCTTGCTGGCGATGGTGGAGCCGGTGGAGTTGCGGATCATGCCCATGGAGTAGACCTGACCCTCGGGCATCATGGAAGCGGACAGGATCTCGGGATACTCCTGGCACAGAGCCCAATAGTTGGGAGCGAAGGTCTTGAGCCGATCGCCCTGCATCAGATCCAGGAAGTAGTCCTGATCGCCGTACTTCAGCTGCACGGAATTGGAGATGCCGCCCTTGAGGATGATGTCGGGCAGATCATTGGTGGTCAGCTTCAGCGCCAGCTGGTCGGCAAAGGCATCGGAGGAAACCTCGATCCACTCGATCTTTACGCCGGTCATCTTCTCATAGGCCTCGGTGAAATACACATCCCGCAAAGAATTCATATTGGCATACATAGGGCCGTTGACCACCATGATCTTCAGGGTGATGTCTGTACCCTCTTTGACGATGGGCAGCTGGGAATCCATGTTCATATAGTCGGGAGCCTTGACAGGTTCGCCATTGTTGTTCTGGTTGCCGGGGCCATTGCCCTGGGAAGGATCGCCGCCGCAGGCAGCGATACTCAGAAGCAGGAGCAGTGCCAGCATGCAAGCCAGGATCTTTTTTGCTTTCATCATAATGTTCGCTCTCCTTAGTTATATGTAATGTAAGAATCAACGATTGTTCAGGAATAACCGCAGCTGCAGAGGCCAGTCGGTCTGCAGGATATCGTAACCCTTGTCCACCAGCCAGCCCCAGCCGTATTCAGGGTCGGAGGTGACGGCGATGTCATCATTGTGGCCAGCGGTGAGCTGTGCCTTGTAAGAGTAGAGCAGTGGGTTTACCCAGAGCTTTCTGCCCTTGCGGTGGTGGGACTCGATGTATTCCTCGCTGCACAGGAGGGAATCCTCCCGGGCAAACACCACCTCTGCCGCCACAAAGTTTATGTCCATAGTCTCCAGCAGGGGGGTAAACTCGTCCACCTCTTTCAGCACGGGCATGAACATCACATCCGGTGCCACCTGCTCCATAGTCTGGAAGAACTTGAGCTTCGCGGGGGTCTTCATCAGAATCTGGTCCTCCATGCCGTGACGGCGGATGGCCGCGGTCACCTCCGGGATGAAGTCCCAGGCATGGTCCAGATTGATCAGTCCACGGTTTTTGAAGGTCTCTAGAAAGCCATCCAGGGTAACCACACCATAGGGTGTCTCGTCGTTGTCCACATTCACAAACCGCTGGGAAAGGACCTCCTCCCTGCCCATCCGCTCCAGACGGATGGCTTTATTCAGATGATTTGGCTCCTGCTTGGTGTGGAAGATGTACAGTTCTCCCTCATCGCTGAGGATCACATCCGTCTCCAGGATGTCCGCCCCCTGGCGAAGGGCCGCCTCAAAGGCCGCCAGCGTATTGCAAGGAATGTTGCCGGAAGCAACGCCCCGGTGTGCAGCCACCAGCACACCTTTTTCCTGCACAGCCGTGGCCAGGGTATTGATTTTGCTCATAGAATTCCTCCCCCGAACGGGTTTCCCGCTCTGTTTTTGATACTTTGTGAAATCACACAATTTTGCAGGTAACTTTTTGTTAAATTTTACCGAGGCCTATATCCATGCGAAAATCCTCCCCTTTTTTAGCAAAAGGTGGAAATCCTCCCCGGCAAATTTCTCTTTTTTTACAAAAAGGATAAAAGAAACATTTTCCCTATACCGCTGTACCTTAATAATATAATAAAATTTCGAAAAAAGTTATTGCACTATGTATTCATTTTTTGATATTATGTGACCAACACTTTTGTCATCTCTTCCATTTTCCCCTTTTCCGGCTATAATCACCTCAGGAGGGAGTGCTATGAACAAGCTCGTTGACCGTTTTCCTGTCAAGCCAATCCAGGCTACAGACATCATTCCCGTCCGTGCCGGATACCAGCGCTGCGACCCGGGATACTCCTTCGGTCCTGTCGCCCGTGACAGCTATACGATCGAATATGTTCACGCGGGGCGGGGGTTTTTGTACAAAGGAAACCAAAAGATCCTGGTCACCGCCGGCCACTGCTTCATCCTGCGTCCCGGTGAAAGCTTCCGCCTCCAGGCGGATACTCTGGATCCCTGGACCTATATCTGGGTGGGCTTCCGTTCTCCCCTGCAGCTGCCGGAGCTTTACAAGCAGGATGTATTTGACGCCAGGGAATTTACCAACCTGTTTCTGAGTATCGCCAACTGCAACAAGCCTGCCAACCGTCCTCTGGAGCCGCTGCTGGTCAGCTATATCTGGAAGCTGCTGTTTATTCTGCAGCAAATGCACAACCCTGTGGAAAAAAGCGGTAAAAAGAGCGAGGAATATGTGGAGCAGGCCTGTAATCTGATCAGCCGCCACTATGCCACCATCGATGTGCAGACCATCGCCAGCCAGCTGCACTTAAACCGCAGCTATCTGAGTCGCATCTTCCGGGAAAATACCGGCATCTCCATCCAATCCTATCTGACCAATACCCGCCTGCAGGCGGCACGAAGTCTGATCCTGCAAAAATACACCGTATCCCAGGCCAGCACCATGGTCGGCTATTCGGATATCGCCAGCTTCTCCCGGGCATTCAAAAATTACTATAAGATATCCCCGAAGCAATATCTGCGGCTGAACCTGGAGGGTCGGGACCCCGCCATTCCAGAGCCGGAGTCGGAAGAACAGTAACACGGAGGAAAGAAAATGGAAAAGATCGGCTTTTTGTTTGACCTGGACGGTGTGATCGTGGACACCGCCAAGTACCACTTCCTTGCCTGGAAGGATCTGGCCCAGGAGCTGGGCATCCCCTTCACCCTCAAAGACAACGAGCGGCTCAAGGGCGTATCCCGCATGGCTTCCTTTGAGGTGATCCTGGAGATCGGCAACCGGCAGATGAGCCTGGAGGAAAAGCAGGAATACTGCACCCGGAAAAACGGCGTGTATCTTTCCTATATCGACAAACTGCGCAAGGACGAGGTACTTCCCGGCGCCAGAGAATTCCTGGAGGCCTGCCGTGCCGCAGGCATTCCCGTAGCCCTGGGCTCTGCCAGCAAAAACTCCCGGAAGATCCTGGATAAGCTGGAGCTGACCCACCTGTTTGACGCCATCATAGATGGTACCGTAGTGTCCGCCGCAAAACCGGATCCGGAGGTTTTCCTGAAGGGTGCCGAGGCGCTGGGCCTTCCTTACGAACAATGTGTGGTGTTTGAGGACTCCTTCGCCGGTGTGGACGCTGCCCACCGGGGCAATATGAAGGCCGTGGGTGTGGGTCGGCAGGAGGATCTTCCCGAGGCAGATACCTGGATCACCGGCTTTGCGGGACTGACCCCGGAGGATATTCTGCAGATGCTGAAATAAAGCTTAACCCCGGCAGCCACAGCTGCCGGGGTGTTTTTTCGTCCGCCCCTACGAGGGCGACGCACCTATGGCAATATTGTAGGGCGGGGCCTTGGTCCCGCCGCAAAAAGGCCCCCTTGTGTAAAGGGGGCTGTCAGCCGAACTGGCTGACTGGGGGATTGTCACTACGAGTACAACCCCTCCGTCACGGCAGCGCCGTGACACCTCCCCTTACACAGGGGAGGCTTTCCGCTGCGGCGGGACTATGCATAGCGAAAGCTTTTTGGAACCACCGACAGTGCCGGTGGTATTCCTATACAAAAAAGAACCACCC
>JBGVJN010000017.1:0-6678 GCA_045129455.1 Faecousia sp.
TCAAGCGTCCCGTCGCAGGCATCTCCTGCGGCCTGATCTCCGACCAGGAGACCGGCGAGTGGAGAACCTTCACCGACATCCAGGGTGTCGAGGATTTCCACGGCGAGATGGACTTCAAGGTCGCCGGTACCACCGAGGGTATCACCGCCATCCAGATGGACCTGAAGAACAAGGGTCTGACCATGGAGATCATTTCCGACGCTCTGGAGCGCTGCCGCAAGGCCCGTCTGGAGTTCCTGTCCGAGGTCATGCTGAAGGCCATCGCCGCTCCCCGTGAGGAAGTTTCCGAGTACGCTCCCAAGATGATTTCCATGAAGGTGCCCGTGGACAAGATCCGCGAGGTCATCGGCTCCGGCGGCAAGACCATCCAGAAGATCTGCGCTGACACCGGCGCCAAGGTGGACATCGAGGATGACGGCTCCGTCTTCATCTCCGCCGTGGACTCCGCCGCTGCCTACGCCGCCAAGAAGATGATCGATGACATCTGCTTCGTTCCCGAAGTGGGCAAGCTGTATTACGGCAAGGTCGTCCGCATCCTGCCCATCGGCGCATTCGTTGAGATCGCTCCCGGCCACGACGGCATGGTGCACATCTCCAAGCTGGAGAACCGCCGCGTGGAAAAGGTCGAGGATGTGCTGAATCTGGGCGACATGACCTGGGTGAAGTTCATGGGCTTCGACGAGAAGGGCCGCGCAAACTTCAGCCGCAAGGACGCTCTGAAGGAAATCGAGAACCAGTAATTTTTCAAGTGCCGCTGCATTCCGCAGCGGCACTTTTTACTTTACCGTAGGGTGGGCGGTGGATGACCGCCCCATATAGCTTCCCCCTGGGGGGAAGCTGGCAAAAATCTTTGATTTTTGACTGATGAGGGGTAAATCATCAAATTTTACATATTCCAAATTCTATCGGTATTGCCCCTCATCCGCCTCGCATTCGCTCGGCACCTTCCCCCGAGGGGGAAGGTATACGGACGGTGGATGACCGCCCCTACGAGAGGACAGGAACATCCAGTCTTGGCCCCCTCGTTGTGAGGGGGCTGTCGAATTGCCGAATTTAGGCAATTCGACTGGGGGAGTTAACTCCCTCAGCGACTCGCTAAGAGCCGCCCTGCGGGCGGTTGCTCGCTTGCATGGCGCCTGCGGGCGCACACGACCTCGCTGACGCTCGGCCACCTCCCTCAAAACGAGGGAGGCAAGGCGGACGAGCAATGCTCGCCCCTACAAGGGAATTGTGCCAAGATGCTGTGCGCTCATAGGCGCAATAAATTTACAAATTCTGCAGGATTTTCAGCTTTAATTCAGTTGCACGCGGTAGTATAATAACAACACCATTGGGAGAATATGCCATGAAGATCCTGCTTATTGAAGACGAAAAACTCCTTTCCGACTCTCTGAAAGCCCTGCTCACCGCCAAGGGTTTCGATGTGGAGGCGGTATATGACGGCGAGACCGGCGCAGAATATGCCCTGCTGGGGATCTATGATCTGCTGATCCTGGATGTGATGATGCCCGGCATGGACGGCTACCAGGTGGCTCGTCAGGTGCGCAGCCGCCGGTGCAGCGTGCCGATCCTGATGCTCACCGCCCGATCGGGGGTTACGGATCGGATCGAGGGCCTCAACGCCGGCGCGGACTACTATCTGACCAAGCCCTTCGACAGCCGGGAGCTGCTGGCCTGCATGAATGCCCTCCTGCGCCGCCAGGGGGAACAGGTGGATCAGCTGGTCTTCGGCAACACAGAGCTGGACCTAGCCACCGGCATCCTCCATTGCGGCGGGAAATCTATCCGGCTTTCCGCCAAAGAATTCGACATTATGCGCTTTTTGCTCCAAAGCGGCAGCCGCAACCTGTCCAAAGAGGTACTGCTCAGCCGGGTATGGGGCTTTGAATCCAACGCCGTGGACAACCATGTGGAGGTGTATGTGGGCTTTTTGCGAAAAAAATTACGCTCCATCGGCTCCAATATCCGCATTGAAGCGGTACGGCGGCTAGGCTACCATCTGGAGGTGGGGGAAACATGATTCGTCGCCTGCGGGCAAAATTTATCTGCATCACCATGGCGGTGCTGACGGTGATGCTTTGCGTGATCTTTGGGCTGGTATACCACTTTACCCGGGAAAGTCTGGAGGATGCCAGCATCTCCGCGCTGAAGGCTGCCGCGGCGGCACCTGCGCAGCTGCCCATGCCTCCCGGCAACGGAGAGCTGCCCTGCTTTTCCCTGCAAATGAACAAGCACGGCACGCTGACCGTCTCCGGCCATGCCTTTTACGACCTGACGGACCAGGAGCTGCTGCAGGATATTTACCGGCAGGCCACCCGTGCCAAGCGGCAGACGGGCATCCTGAAGGGGTATTTTCTGCGCTACTACCGCTGCCCCGACGGCCGCTACCTGTTCACCGACATCAGCCGCCAGCAGCACACGCTGGAGGATCTGCTTCAGAGCTTTCTCTGGATCGGCATCGTCGGCATCGCCGGATTTCTGGCGCTGAGCGTTTTTCTTGCCAACTGGGCGGTGAAACCGGTAGAAACGGCCTGGAAGCAGCAGCGGCAATTTGTGGCCGATGCCTCCCATGAGCTGAAGACCCCGCTGACGGTGATCATGACCAACGGGGAGCTATTGACAGAGGATGCCTATTCTCAGGAGGAAAAGGCGGTGTTTTCCCGGAATATCCTTACCATGTCCCGGCGGATGCGCACCCTTGTGGAAAATCTCCTGGAGCTTGCCCGGGCGGACAACGAGTCTGCCGCCATGGAGCAGGTCACTTTGGAGCTGAGCCGGCTGGTGGAGGAAGCGGTGCTGCCCATGGAGCCGGCATTTTTTGAAAAAGGGCTGACCCTGGAAAGCCGGATCCAGGAGGGTCTGCGTGTCAACGGCAGCGCCAGCCATCTGCAGCAGGTGGTGCAGATCCTGCTGGACAACGCGCTGAAATATTCCGCTCCCGGCGGCAGCGTGGAGCTGACACTGCAGCGGCAAAGCCGGGGCAAGCTCCTGCTGACGGTAACTACCCCCGGGCAGCCTCTGTCTGAGGAACAATGCCGGGATATCTTCAAGCGGTTTTACCGGGTGGATCAAACCCGCACCGGCGACGGCAGCTACGGACTGGGTCTGCCCATCGCCCAGGAGATCCTGCGGCAGCATGGAGGCAGGATCTGGGCCAAAGGCGGCCATGGCTGCAATATGTTTTATGTAAACCTCCCGGAGGTGTGACGCGCCCCTATGCAGGGCGCTTCCATAGGTGCACTGCACTCGTAGGGGCGGTCATTGACCGCCCGCAAATACCCTCCCCCGGGGGGGAGGGTGCCCCAGTGCGCACACTGGGGCGGGAGAGGAACGGCGAAATGTTGGACGCGGGAAGAAGCCTGGTACAGTGTGCTTATCGTTAGATTGCTGCCCGCATTCCTCATCCGTCACGGCTGGCGCCGTGCCACCTTCCCCCCGGGGGAAGGTATAGGGTGTGTCGCCCTCGTAGGGGCGAGCATTGCTCGTCCGCCTCGCCTTCCTCGTTTTGAGGGAGGTTGCCGCGCGCTACATTGTCATATTTTTCGACAGCTCCCCGGGGATGGGGAGCTGTTTTGCGCTATTTCCCTAAATGTTGTAGTTTTTCCCCATATTTATATCCTACATCTTGTGTTTCGACAAATTCTGAGTTCAAAATATGCTATCATATTACCGGTGCAGGGGACAGGCGTATCACAGCGACAGTGGCGTCGTCCTCCTCGCCTGCCGGCCCTTCCTCCAGGATCCGCGCTGCCAGTTCCCCGGGTGGCGCGTCGGCAGCCTCCCATGCCCGGTGTACGGCATCCTCTCCGCCGGCACCGTCGCTGAGCAGCACCAGCGTCTCCCCTCTGCGAAGGGACAGCCGCTCCACCGTCTCCCGGCCTTCGGTCACCGACAGCCCCGGGGGTGGGGCTGCTGTCCCGATCTTTATTACCTGGGTGCCGGAGAGCAGATAGCCCGGGCTGCCGCCCCATTGATACAGCGCTCCCTTCCCCGTATCCAGCCCCAGCTGCACCAGGCTGATGCTGGCCGCGCCGGCACTGCCGCTGAGGGCATAAAGACTATTAAGACTGCGAAGGGCATGCTCCGCAGGATACCCGGCGCACAGAAGCTCCTTCAGGATCTGCACCGCCTGCTTCGCCTCCTGGGCAGCCGGCGTGCCGGTACCCATCCCATCGCACAACAGAAGGTAATATGCCCCCTCCACTCCGGCAAACCAGGTGCAGCGGTCACCGTTGACGGCACTCTTACCCGCAGTGCAGGCGGCGATCTGGGGCGCAAAGCTCAGCTTTGGGGGCTGCTGCCGCCGGGCAAGGCTATCCGAAAGATCCTGCAAATATTCCGACATAAAGCCGTACTGCTGCGCAAGCGCCGCCCGGTACTCCTGCTGTCGCTCCCGATCCGCCCGGATCAGGCGCAGCTGCTCCTGGCTGCGCTGCAGCTGATTCACCAGCTGAGGCATGCGTCTGCAGCTGATCGGCAGATCCTTCCCATCCCCCAAAGGCTTATGCAGCACCTGGGCAGGGAGCAAGCCGGGAGTTTCCCGGCAATGCTTCCGATCAGGGCAATCGCCGCAGGCACGGTGGGCAGCGGCACCGATCAGCGCCTGCTCATCCACAGGACTCTCCCCCATCTGGGCCAGCAGCTGCCGGGAACGGGACAGTACGCCGGCGGCCATTTCCAGCCGCACCTGGGCGAAGCCCGTTTCCCCTCGGCGATGAGAAAGTTCCCTTTTTCCCGGCAGCGGGGCGGTCAGCACCGCGCCGATCAGCAGCCCCGGCAGAATATCCAGATCCCACCGGGCGCAGATGCTCATCACCAGCAGCCCGGATGCCACTCCGGCGCCATAGCGCAGCCATCGGTTTTTCCCGGGGATCAGCCGGGTCATCCAGGTCAGGCACACCACGGCGGTCATGGGCACCGGCGTGATCCCGGAAAGATCCAGGGCAAGCCCACCCAGGGCTGCCGCCGGGAATGCTCCTGCCGTGGCCAAAGCGCCGGCGGCAATATGCCCCAGATCCAGCCACCGCACCGGCGCCAGCTGGGCCAGGGCCAGCACTGCCACGCCGCAGGCCAGCCAATCTGCCACCGGGTCCTTTCGTTCGGCCACGGCGCAGCCCAGCCACACCGCTCCGGCGGCAAGAGGGATGCGCAGCAGGTAGATCCCCAGGGGCGTGGGATCTCCCCACATCAGCTGCACGCCCAGACCTGTGAGAGCCACCACCGCCGCCATCAGCGATGGCAGCAGCAAAGCCATCCCGGCGGTTTCCTTCCGTCCTTTGAGTCCCAACGCCGCGGCGGCGGCACAAATACACCAGCAGATCCCCTGCAAGCCCCCGTTTCCCCACAGAGCCAGGTAGCCCACGCTGCCGCCCATGGCGATCAGCACCCCCTGCCAGCTGCCCAGGGCACAGATTAACCCCGGCACGAAGGGCTGGGGGCAACCCCCAAGGCTGGCGGCACTGAGAGCAAAGCCACCTGCCCCGCAAGCACACATCTGCCCAATGAGCCGTAGCCGTGGATCCGCGATCCAGCGCCGCAGCAGCTTTTCTCCCCTACGGGCATAGATCCCCAGGGTCACCATCATATGTACCATCACCTTTCTGACTGATGGTACGATCCTATCACGGAGGGATCAAAAAATCCGTCGTAACCAACACACCCTCCGGGAATTTCAAATTTCCGTTTGTCGTACTGCACTTCAAAGCCTCCCTCTGCGACTCGCCAAGAGCCGCCCTTCGGGCGGTTGCCCGAAGGGCCGGAGGGAGAGAAAAAAGCATGCGTTTCATCTCTCCCCCAGTCAAGAATCAGTTCCGAAGAGCTGATTCTTGCCAGCCCCCTCGTCAGAGGGGGCCTTTGTGCGCTCCATCCTGCAGATCGCTAACTCCCAATTTCTTCCGCAATTCCAAGAATCATCTTGCAAACGGTTGGATTCTGGAGTACAATGGTAAAAACGACGCACTACGGAGGGGTTTTATGAGCCAGGATATCCTCGTCATCGGCATCGCCGGCGGTACCGGCAGCGGAAAGACCACACTAATGAAAAATCTTGTGAACCGTTTTGAGGGGGAGATCACCGTCCTCAGCCACGACAATTACTACAAGCGCCTGGATCACCTGTGCTTCGAGGATCGGTGCAAGGTCAACTACGATGAGCCCTGCGCTTTCGAAACAGAGCTGCTGGTGCATCATCTGGAGCTGCTGCGCCAGGGGCAGATCATCCAAAGCCCGGTGTACGATTTTGTCCAGCACAACCGCAGCCAGGAGGTCATCACCGTCATTCCCCGGCGGGTGATCATCGTGGAGGGCATCCTCATCTTTGAAAACGAAGCTCTGCGTGATCAGATGGACATCCGGATCTTTGTGGACACCGACGCGGACATCCGCCTGTGCCGGCGCATCAAGCGGGATGTGAACAAGCGTGGCAGATCCCTGGAGAGCGTGCTGCTGCAGTATCAGCAGACCGTGAAGCCCATGCACGAAAAATATGTGGAGCCCAGCAAAAAATACGCCAATCTGGTGGTTCCCGAGGGCGGAAAGAATCTGGTGGCGCTGGATATGATCATAGGGCGCATCCAGCGGCATCTGGATGAGACCGCAGAATAATGTCTGAAAAAACGGGAGGGCAAAACGCCCTCCCGTTTCCTATGCAAAGACCCGGCGCTGCGGAAAGCAGCGCCG
>JBGVJN010000018.1:0-4108 GCA_045129455.1 Faecousia sp.
AACCGTGTGTGGAATTTCTTCACCGAGGCTTCCAACCTGACCGACACCGACGACGGCAAGCTGACCAAGGTCTACCACCGGTGTCGCCGGTGCCAAGAAGTTTATCAACCGTGTGTGGAACTTCTTCACCGAGAGCGCCAATATTACCGAAACCGACGACGGTAAGCTGACCAAGATCTACCACCAGACCGTCAAGAAGGTCACCTCAGACTTTGAGGCTCTGGGCTTCAACACTGCCATCGCACAGATGATGGTCTTTGTCAATGAGGTCTATAAGAACGGCACCTGTCCCAGAGAGTATGCTGAGGGCTTCATCAAGATGATCTCCTGCATCACGCCCCATGTGGGTGAAGAGATCTGGCAGATCCTGGGTCATGACAGCACCATCGCCTACGAAAGCTGGCCTACCTACAGCGAGGAAAAGTGTAAGGATACCCAGGTGACCATCGCGGTGCAGGTCAACGGCAAGATGCGCGGCACTGTGCAGATGGATGCGGATCTGGATAACGATACCGTGGTGGCCAATGTGCTGGCCAACGACAAGATCGCTGCTTTCCTGCAGAAGAACGGCGGTAATATCATCAAGACCATCGTGGTCAAGAATAAGCTGGTCAATCTGATCGTAAAATAACAGTAGGGGAGGGTCTTGACCCTCCCTCTGTTTTTTTGCCAAGTTGACAGCATGGTGCAGGTGATATATACTTAATGTACGTATAAATGTGCTTTATGGGAGGTGTAAGAATGGGCAAAAAGCTGCTGTCTCTGTTTGGTTTCATTCCTTTGTTTTTGCTGTTTTTGATGCTGTGGACATGCACTATGAATAACGGCAAACCATATAGCGGCGATCACCCGGAGCTGTATACTGTGGCGATCAACAGTTTTTTGGGTTCGGCTGGTTATGGCAGTAATGGAGAAATTGTTTTCTCGGCGGAAGCGGGCGTCATTGAAACGGATGATTACGGGCGGGTTCTGTTCTACTACCATGAGGGAATCAACGATGAAGGCTGCGGATATGGCATTTTGCAGATGCAACAGGGCGGATATGCCTATTTTTATGAGGATGAGAGTGTGATCTGTGCTGCTAACGACTGGACAGGGAATGGAGCGTATACGCACGATGGATGGTTTTCTCGGAAGGAAATAGATGCGTTTAAGGCACTGAACGATTGGAATCAGCCAATCGACGAAGCCAAATGCGTGAAGCGAAAGATCGTTGACAGAAAGCCTGAAAGCAAACTGAATTTGAAAGAAGAGGATTTTGATAAGGCGGCAAAGGAGTACTTTGCGGAAAATGAAATCTTGTACACGGAAAAGAGCGTACATGGGTACGATCAGTATTTTGTTTCAGATGATTATGGGCGTGAAATCCATTACTTGTATTGTGTAGTACGCGGTTTCAGTAATCCTCATGAATATATCCTTGCTTTGATGTTTAACCCTGACGGTACCTGCGCGGGCAGCGCTGCGGTCATGACCATTGATGATCCGCTGCACTATCATGAAGCGTTGAAGGAGTTCAAGCTTAGAAACGGCTGGAATACAGAATATTCGGATGCACGGGCATGAAAAGGTGCGGTTTTGCGATAGAGAATAGGAAAGATTTTTGTAAAAACCTTGAAATCTTCCTTGACAATTTGAGAAACAGTGCGTATAATGTATGAAGCCAGTAGATGGCCCTGAAAGCATCCAGGATTTAGCCGGATGCCATCGGAGGGAGGGAAAACCATGTCTGAAATTCGCGTCAAGGAAAACGAATCTCTGGAGAGCGCTCTGCGTCGCTTTAAGCGTAGCTGCGCCAAGGAGGGCGTTATTGCTGAGGTTAAGAAGCGTGAGCATTATGTCAGCCCCAGCCTGAAGCGTAAGCAGAAGTCTGAAGCTGCCCGTAAGAACAAGAGAAAGTTCTATTGATCCCTCTTGAATATGCTCAAAACCGCTCTGCGTAAGCAGGGCGGTTTTTGCGTTCATGGGTAAAATAATCGGGCGGTCAAGGATGCGACCAGAAAGCCGGTCAGATCCGCGATCAGTGCCGAGATCACGGTATAGCGGGTCTTCCGGACCCCTGCAGCGCCGAAATAGACGCTGATGGTATAGAAGGTGGTTTCTGTAGAACCGAGCATGATCGCGGCGGTACGGCCGATAAGAGAATCCACACCGTACTGCGCCATTAGATCCGCGCCCACGGCCAGGGCAGCGCTGCCGCTGATGGGTCGCACCAGCACCAGCATCGCCGTTTCCGGCGGGATCCCCAAGAAACGAAACACCGGGGCGAATACGGCGCTGATGATCTCAATGGCCCCGGAGGCACGCAGCATCGTCACCGCGGTCAGCAGCAGGATCAGCGCCGGCACGATGGACACAAGCAGCTTCAGCCCATCGGCGGCGCCGCTTAGAAGCAGGGAGTAGGTATCCTCCTTCCGCCGCAGGGCCAGCAGGGAAGCGATCAGCATCAGCCCGGGGACTACATAGTCAATCATGCTTCCACACCCTTCCCAAGGCCCAGGCAGCGATCAGCCCCAGGCCGGCAGAGCAAAGGCTTGTCAGCCATACCGCCGGCAGGATATCGAAGGGAGCGTCGCAGCCAAGGCTGGAGCGCAAGGCGGCTACATTGGCTGGAATCAGCTGAATGGAGGCGGTATTCAGCACGATGAGCCTGCATAGCTGATCCGTGGCGAGATGAGGCTTTTTGGGATCCACCATCCGTCTGGCAGCCAGGATCCCCATAGGCGTGGCCGCGTTTCCCAGGCCCAACAGATTGGCACAGATGTTCGCACTGAGGTGCTGCGCAAGAAGCTCGTCTGTTCGGGTGCCGGGAAACAGGCGGTGCAGCACCGGCCGCAGCAGTACCGTCAGCTTGTGTGTGATCCCCGCGTTTTCCATTACTTTACCAAGTCCCGACCAAAGACATATGGAGCCCGCCAGGGAAACTGCCAGCGTAACTCCCTTTTGTGCGCCCTCAGGAACGGCGCCAGCCAGTGCGCTGCCGCTGCCTGTGAATACGGAAAATATAAGTGATATACCGATCAGCCCTGTAAATATCCAACTCATGACCATTGCGACCCCTCCTGTAGTAAAGGTTACGGGGGAGGGGTGAAGAAATGATAACAAAAAATTGACAAATTATACTCTTTTTGTTAAAAAACATTTGACACGATTGAATCTGATCAGTATAATGATGATATTAAAAATAATGCGTTAGTCAGTTTAGAATACATCCTAAAAGGAGAGGATTTTTATGAAGTCAACCGGGATCATTCGCAAAGTAGATGAGTTAGGAAGAATTGTCTTGCCGATAGAACTGCGCAGGACCCTGGATATTGCTGAGCGCGATGAACTGGAGATCTATGTGGAGAATGAAACGGTCGTTCTTCGTAAGTACGAGCCGCACTGTATCTTCTGCGCATCCTCTCAAGGCCTTGTGGCTTTTAGGGGCAAGAATGTTTGTCCGGATTGCCTGCGTCAGCTTGGCCGTCATTGATCGAACACAAGAAAAGACCGCGACAGCTTGCAATAGCTGCCGCGGTTATTATTTTATTCGGCGCGTAATGCTGCGTCGTAAACCACATTTTTCGGCAGGTCCAGGTCCTTGGCTGCCTGGCGAATCGCGTCCTTGCGGCTCATACCTTGCTCCATCAGAGCGTTGACCCGTGCCACTGCGTCTGTCTCCGTGGCAGCTTCCTTTGCCTGCAAAGGCGCACCAGCGATGACCAGGACAAATTCACCTTTGGGTGGATTCTCTGTATATTTATCCACAGCTTCGCCCAGGGTGGTGCGCACCACTTCTTCGTGGAGTTTGGTCAGTTCCCTGCAAAGGCTGATGGGCCGATCTGCACCGAAAATGTCTGCCATGTCCTCCAAGGTCGCCACCAGCTTATGGGGCGCTTCGTAGAAGATCATGGTGCGCTGCTCCTGTACAAGAGATTCCAGATGCTCCCGGCGGCTCTTTTTCGCGGTGGACAGGAAGCCTTCAAAGCAAAATCTGCCGGTGGCTTGGCCGGAAATGCTCAGGGCGGTGATCACGGCACAAGGACCGGGGATGGCGCAAACGGTGACACCTGCTTCGGCGCACTGCTTGACCAGCTCTTCGCCGGGATCGGAGATGGCGGGGCTG
>JBGVJN010000019.1:0-37779 GCA_045129455.1 Faecousia sp.
ACAAGCGGCGTGTGGTGGATTTGATGATCACCACCATAGCCGCCACAAGCGACAGCTTGAACATCACATGGAAAATCTGACTGGCGGCACCCCTCCCGTCAGATACCTACCCTGTGTAGTCCCTTGTAAACTGTACTTTACTGTTATTTAAATACCAGATTGGTGATGGAGCGGGGAGGAAGGATATAGCCTTCGGAAACATCCTGATCCCCCAGATACAGGCAATCCAGCAGCTGAGAGGTCTCAAAGACCCGGGCAGCCTTGGCGGGAATGCCCTCAAAGGTCACCTTCTGGGGTGTGGTTTCGGAGTTGACCAGGATCAGTACCAGCTCGGTCTTATCCTCGGAAGCATAGGCGGCGCCGGTGACCTTCTCCGGCAGATCTTCCATATCCATGCGCACATTGTAAAGTCCCTTGATGAAGCGGGTGTGGTGCAGCATGGTGAAATACCGCTTGGGCAGGGCCAGATCACCGCCGGTCTCCTTGTTCACGCAGATGATACCGTCGGGCCAGCCGAAGCCGGATACGCCCAGCCACCAGGTCCAATGGCGGGTATGGAGAATGGCAAAGTCCTCGCACATCACATGGCCCATCTCCAGGGCAAAGTCCATATTGTCCACAAAATCGCAGTGCAGCGGCGCCCATTCGGTCTGGTGCAGGGGGATATCGATGCCCAGGGAATCAAAATATGCCCGGGTGTCGATCTTCTGCTGCTTGCTGGTGCCGTAGGAGTGGGCGGCAAAGTGATCCACATGGGGCGCGATCTCCGGATCCTGGCACATCAGCCGGTACATATCGTGTACATACGGCCGCTGATACCACTGGGCGGTCTCGGGCATACTCAGCTTTACCCCGGCAAGCTTGGGGTTGGAAGCGGCCCGGGCATTCAACTCCCGGATCACCAGGCGGCACATGCGTACCACTTCCTCGGGAGTATAATGGCAGCCCTCCTGGTGGTTGCGGTCATCCCACTGCCACTGGGGCTCGTTGATGGGGCTGACATAGGTTACAGGCACACCGTTTTCGATGTAGCCTTCCACGCAGTCCACCACATACTTGGCGTAGGCCTCATAGCAGTCCTCCCGAAGGTTGGAGACGAATTGGCCTTCCTCGGCAGGGCGCTCGGAGAAGGTCTTGCCGTTTTTAGTCATGGTGGTGGGAGGGGAATTCATAAAGATGGTAAAGTCGGTGATGGCGCTGAGCTTGGCAGCTTTTTCCGCTACCCGCCAGTTGCCTGCGTCCCGCTTTACATCGAAATTGCCCGCTTCATCCAGGGGAGAAGGAGGACAGCGGTGCAGGCCGCCGTGGGCGCAGGTGTCGGACAGGTCGGTCTTGACGCTGCCGCCCACATTGATGCGCAGTACATTCAGCCCCAGGCCCTTTTCGCCGTAGAGTACATCCAGATACTGGTCCACCTGCTCCATATGCCCCATGCCTGTGGCCCACCAGCAGGCGGAAGCGCCAAAGTCCGTGATCTGCTGGTATGCCTGATCGGGAAAAACACGAAATGCTCCTGTTTTGATAGGTGCGCCGGAATTATGATTCACAATGATTCCTCCTTTGGTGTGTCGGTTGGGTGGCTTATACTGCCATTATAGTGGATAAAAAAGAGAAAAGATATAGCAAAATATTTCTGTGTTTTGCCGGGGATTGTGCTGATCTCAACAGGATAACAAAAAGTAATATATTTCTTATAAAACCCGTTGAAATGTGCAAAAAAATGTTATATAATTCCTTCCGCTGCGTTTTTCTTACCGCGGCAAAGGAGTGAGAAAATGGTTTCTCAATTTATAAAAAAGAATGTGGTAACGGTGGTGGCCTTTGTTGCCGCGCTGATCACCATGTGCATCGTGCCCCCGGATGAGGCCTACCTTGACTATTTCGATCTGAAGACGCTGACCTGCCTGTTTTGCGTTCTGGCAGTGGTGTGCGCCCTGAAGAATATCCGCTTCTTCTACATCTTGGCCCAGAAGATCGTGCAGCTGTTTCGCAATGCCCGCAATGCCATCCTGGCGCTGGTGTACATCACCTTCATCGGCTCCATGCTCATCGCCAACGATATGGCCCTGCTGACCTTTTTGCCCCTGGGCTTCTTTGTGCTGAACACCACGGATAAGCGCAAATATATGGCCTTTACCTACATTATGCAGAATATCGCCGCCAACCTGGGCGGTATGCTGACACCCTTTGGTAATCCTCAGAATCTGTATCTTTATTCTTACTTTGAGATCCCTACACTGGAATTTATGCAGATCATGGCGCCGCCTTTTGTGCTGGCGGTGGCGCTGATCACCGTGTGCTGCCTGATCTTCGTCAAGCCCGAGCCTATGGTGATGGCGGATGAACCTGCGCAGCTGCCGGTGAAGCGGACGGTGCTGTACCTTGTCCTGTTTGCCCTTTCCATCGTGATCGTCTTCCGCGGGATCCCTTACTGGATCGGCTTGATCGTGATCCCTGCGGTGCTGATCTTTGCCGACCGGCAGGCGCTGAAGGCGGTAGACTATCCGCTGCTTCTGACCTTTGTGTTTTTCTTTGTCTTCTCCGGCAATATGGCCCGGATCGATGTGGTTCGGCAGCTTTTCTCCATGCTGCTGGAGAAAAGCACGCTGCTTTTCAGTGTGCTTTCCTGCCAGGTGATCAGTAATGTGCCGTCGGCGATCCTTCTTTCCCAGTTTACGGAGAATTACCGGGAGCTGCTGCTGGGCGTCAATATCGGCGGCGTGGGTACGCTGATCTCGTCCCTTGCCAGCTTGATCACCTTCCGTGAGTATACCAAGCGCAACCCCGGAAAGACCGGCTACTATGTGCTGCTGTTTTCCGCGTTCAATTTTGCGTTTTTGATTTTGCTGACCCTGTTTGTGATGGCAGGGCAGTGGATCTTTGCCTGAGATACAAAAACTCCGCCGGATCATTTCGGCGGAGTTTTCCTATATACTCTTCGTTTGCCTTCCTGGCCTGCGGGGGTGGGGGCGTCCACCCGGAAAAGACCGTAAAGGTCGTCGCAGCGCTGCTCCAAATGCTGATAGGGATTCTTGGTGTTTTCGCCCACATGGGGGAATGTTCCGCAATTTCTGGCATTTTTCAGCACGGACTTGCCCTTTTCGCTGAAGGCCAGAACCCGTGCATAAGGTGCCTCCTGCAATAAAATTTCCCGGGAAATACCCAGGTAAGCGCACATGAGCATCCGATCGATCCTGGTGCGGGTATAACGCTTGGACTTGACGGCCTGGGCGATGGCTTCCAGAGAGTTCTCCTGGCGGCAGGCGTGCATCAGCTTGCGCCACAAGCCCTCAGAGCCGTAGGGAAGCGCCTCGAATTCCTCGTCCGACATGGTTCTGACCCGGGCTAAAACGGCCCGCTCACCGGCTTCCAGGGCGTACAGAGGAGCGCTGCCGTAAAGCTGGCGGATGTTATCCGGGACATAGGCTTCCCAGCCGCCGCTTTTCAGCAGCTGCCGCAGCGCGGTAGCAGAGGGGTTCTCCGGATCGGGGAGAGTATCGTGATAATTTCCCTGTCTGTGGATGGGAATGGGCGTCAGAGGACTCTGCTGCCGGATGATGGCCTTGCAATATTCCACGGCAAGAATGTCGTTGGGGCTTCGTAAGAGGGATGCGTCGCAACCCAGAGCCTCCAGAGCCTGCTGCCGTGCTGCCGGGAAGGAGCAGCCGTTTTCCAACTGTTCTTTGAGGAGCGGAACGAATTCCGGCAGAAGCAAAGCTCTGGCAGTATCCATCAAGGCTTCGGTATTTCCGGATTCCGTACCGAAGCACAGGCCGTCACAGAAGGAAGAAAGGATCCCGACACCGCCGTCGGCGAAGCCCTCCGCGGAGGACAGGGCATAGGTCACCGGCAGCTCCAGCACCAGATCGGCGCCGCACTCGATGGCCGCCGCGGCCCGGACGGACTTGTCAAAGATGGCCGGCTGACCCCGCTGCACAAAGTTGCCGCTCATAAGGCAGACGATGGCACATTCTTCGCCATAGTTTGCGCGGATCATGTCGAATTGCTTCCGGTGACCCAGGTGAAAGGGGTTGTACTCACAGATAATACCGACGGCCTTCAAAAAAGTCCCTCCTTTTTTGCAAAAATTTCCCTGTCAGGGCTTGAGAAATTTTGGATTTTATTATAGAATAGGAATATCTATGGGTATCATACCACAAAGTAAGAAAAAAGAAAATAATTAATTTTTACAGGAGGCAATTCCAATGAATGTTCTGGTTATCAATGCCGGCAGCTCTTCCCTGAAGTATCAGCTGATGAACCCCGAGACCGGTGATGTGTCCGCCAAGGGTCTGTGCGAGCGTATCTATATCGACGGCCGACTGACCCACAAGGTCGGTGACAGCAAGGTCGTGAAGGACATCCCCATGCCCAGCCACTCCGAGGCTATTGCCGCGGTTCTGGACATCCTGGTGGATGCTGAGCACGGCGTGATCAAGAGCGTGGACGAGATCGATGCTGTCGGTCACCGCGTGCTGCACGGCGGCATGGAGTTCTCCGACTCCTGCATCGTCAACGATGAGGTCATCAAGGCCATCGAAAAGTGCATCCCCCTGGGCCCCCTGCATAACCCCGCTAATCTGATGGGCATCCGTGCCTGCCAGGCTGTTATGCCCAAGACTCCCCAGGTCGCTGTGTTCGATACCGCTTTCCACATGACCATGCCTCCCAAGGCATACCGCTATGCTATCCCCACCGAGTACTATGAGAATGACGATATCCGCCGCTATGGCTTCCATGGCACTTCTCATAAGTATGTTGCCCGCCGCACTGCTGAGCTGATCGGCAAGAAGGAATTCAAGATGATCAACTGCCACCTGGGCAACGGTTCTTCCCTGTGCGCCATCAAGGACGGCAAGTGCCAGGATACCTCCATGGGTCTGAGCCCCCTGGCCGGTGTGCCTATGGGTACCCGCAGCGGTGACATCGATGCCTGCGTCGTTCAGTTCATCTGCAACAAGTACGGCATGAGCGTGGACGAGTGCCTGAACATGCTCAACAAGAAGTCCGGCGTTCTGGCGATCTCCGGTGTTTCCTCCGACTTCCGTGATCTGGAGGAAGGCTCCTGGGTCAAGGGCGATGACAACTGCACCCTGGCACTGGAGAAGTTCTTCTATGAGGTCGCTAAGTATATCGGTTCCTATACCGCCGCTCTGAACGGCGTGGATGTGATCACCTTCACCGCCGGTGTGGGCGAGAACGGCCCCGAGACCCGTGAAGCGATCTGCAGCTATCTGGGCTACCTGGGTGTCAAGATCGATGCTGAGGCCAACAAGTGCCGCGGCAAGGAGCGCCTGATCTCTACTCCCGACTCCAAGGTCCAGGTTTGGGTCGTCCCCACCAACGAAGAGCTGATGATCGCTCAGGATACCGCTGAGCTGGTGAATGCCGCCAAGTAATTTGCTTTCTATCCAGAGGGCGGAGGTAACTCCGCCCTCGTTTATTTCCGCAAAGGAGTGACAATATGAAAACTGTAGCAGAGCGATTTTTGAAATATGTATCCTTTGCTACCAAGTCCGATGAATTCTCCGAGACCTGTCCGTCCACGCAGAAGCAAAAGCTGTTGGGCGAATATCTGGTGGAGGAAATGCTGGCGTTGGGCATCGCCGATGCCCACATGGACGAGCATGGCTATGTCTACGGCACCGTGCCCGGCGATCCCAGCCTGCCCACCGTCGGCCTCATCGCCCATATGGACACTGCACCCGATTGCTCCGGTGCCGATATCAAGCCCCGGGTGGTAGAGTACCGGGGAGGGGATATCTGCCTCAATGAGGAGCAGCAGATCTTCCTGCGGGAAAGTGACTATCCCAGCCTGAAGAACCACCATGGTAAGCACCTGATCGTCACCGACGGCACCACGCTGCTGGGCGCGGATGACAAGGCGGGCATCGCTGAGATCATGACCGCTGCGGAATTTCTGCTCACCACCAGAATGAACCACGCTACCTTGAAGATCGGCTTCACTCCCGACGAGGAGATCGGCCGTGGTGCGGATAAATTTGATGTGGCGCACTTTGGGGCGGACTATGCCTACACCGCTGACGGCGGTGCCATCGGTGAGATCGAGTATGAGAACTTTAATGCCGCCGGTGCCAAGGCGGTGTTCCGCGGTCTGAATATCCATCCCGGCTCTGCCAAGGGAAAGATGGTCAACTCCCAGTACATCGCTATGGAGTTCCAGAGCCTGCTGCCTGCGGCCCAGAAGCCGGAATATACGGAAGGGTATGAGGGTTTCATCCATCTGACGGATATGGAGGGTGAGGTGGAGCAATCCACTTTGCGCTATATCATCCGTGACCATGATATGGAGAAATTCCAGGAGAAAAAGGCACTGATGGAGGCTGCCGCGGAATTTATCAACCGCAAGTATGGAGAAGGCACTGTGGAGCTGACCATCCGGGATAGCTATTTCAACATGAAAAAGTGCATCGAGCCCTGCATGCACATCGTGGAGAAAGCAAAGCGTGCCATGGCGGATGCAGGCATGAAGGCTGTGGAGGTGCCGATCCGTGGCGGTACTGACGGCGCACGGCTTTCCTACGAAGGCCTGCCCTGTCCGAACCTGTGTACCGGCGGCGAGAATTACCACGGCCGGTTTGAGTATATCCCTGTGGAGGATATGGAAAAGTGCGTGAAGATGCTTGTCGGCATCCTTACAACGGCATAAAAGAAAAGCTCCGGTCGAAAGACCGGAGCTTTTTGATGGGATCTTAGCCTTCGAAATCTTCCTCGCTGGCAGCGGGAGCTTCCTCTGCAGCAGGCTGCTCGACGACTTCCTCAGCGGGGGCTTCTTCAATGACTTCGCAATCACACTCTTCGCAGGTGCAGTCGCAATCGCACTCGCACTCGCAGGTGCAGCAGCAGCCCAGCAGCTTCTTGCACCAGGCGACGATCTTATCACCGTAAGTAGCGGCGATATAGACGATACCGGCAATGGCGGCCAGAGCAACAACGATCTTGGCAATGATGGTGAAAACCTTCATGATGATTCCTCCGTTCGTTTTTTATTCCTGTTTCCAGTATAACCAGAATCCGGGAAAAATGCAACTGTTGATTTGTAAATTTTTGTAGAACTACAGATAGCCGTACATCCCCCGGACACTTACCTCGCCGGAGCTCACCGGGCGGATGCTTCCGTCACGGAACCGCACCAGCAGCGCGCCTTCCTCATCCACATCCAGGGCCATGCCTTCGGCACTTTCTTCGCCCCGAACCAGCCTTACCTGCTGCCCCAGGGTGATACAATCCCGGCGGTAGGCACCCATCACGGCGGCTCTGGCGGGAATGGACAGATCCATTCGGGACAGGGCCAGGATCATATGGGCAGCCAGCAGGGAAGGGGCGATCTCCTTTCCCGCGGCGTGCTGCAAAGAGATGGCCATATCCCGCAGCTCCGGTGAGAAATCCTCCGGCTGCTGGGTCACATTGATCCCGATGCCTACGATGGCTGCGTCCACAAGGCCGGTGGCGGGATTCAGGATCAGTTCGGTGAGGATGCCGCCCAGCTTGCGTCTGCCGATCACCAGATCATTGATCCACTTGATGCCGGGGCGCACCTTCGCGCAGAGGTCCACCGCGTCACACATGGCCACGGCCACGGCGCAGGTCAGATGCATCAGCTGCGCCGGCGGACAATTGGGGCGCAGGATCACGCTCATATATACGCCGGCATGTTCGGGGGACTGGAAGCTGCGGCCCAGCCGGCCTCTGCCGGCACTTTGGCTGCCTGCCGCTACCACAGTACCCTCCGGGGCACCGGCGATGGCCAGCTCCTTGGCGCGGGTGTTGGTGGAATCGATGGTATCAAACCAGTGAATATGATTCTGCCAGGGGTGATCCCCTGGCAGATTTTCTTTGATCAAAGCTTTCATCAGTCGATATCGGCGACAACTTCCTCGGGAGGATTGTCCAGCACTTCGGGATGGGCCAGCAGGCGGCGGTAATGCTTGAAGAAGGTGGCATAGTAGTAGCCGTCGCAGATACGCTCATCCAGAACGAATTTCACCTCGATATACTTGCGCTGCACCACGCTGCCGTCCTCCTGGACCTCCAGAGCCCGGCGCTTCATACCGAATGCACCGAAGCAGGGCAGGTTACCGAAGTCGTACAGGTGATGGTAGATGGGCGGAATACCCAGAGAACCCATGGAGGTAAAGAACAGGGAACCGTGGAAGGGGCTCAGTTCCATCAGCCACAGGGGGAGCAGACCGAAATAATCCAGCAGCTTCAGCAGCCATACCAGGAACTTCAGCACCACGCTGGGGATCAGATTCAATGTCATGATCAGGCTGTCCAGGTTGGAGTCCAGCTCTTTGGTAGCCTTGACCTTTTCCACGGCGGCGTTGAGCTTGTGGTAGACATCCTCGGCGGTATCCCGGGGATTCAAATGGACCTTGATGGAGGTATCGGGGGAATCCACGGACATCTCCTTCTTGATGACCATGCAGTACTGGATATCATCGCCGCGGGAGTATACCTTCTGGCCGGAGATGAAGCGGTTCAGCTGGGGATACTTTGCCACGCCACGGACATAGGCAGCCAGCAGCACATGGGTGATGCCGAAGTCGGTCAGACCTTCCCGGCGCTTCTGGCGGATGTAGCGGTCGATGTTGGTGATCTCAAAGGATTCTTCAAACAGGTTGGAGCAGGTGTTGCGCTCCACCTGGAAGTAGGCGGTGATCTGGGCCATGGGAGCCAGGGTGCGGATCTTGCGGCCGTCGGGACGGTCGCCCCAGGTGGGATGATACTTTCCGGCGGGAGACACCTTGATGGCGAAGCACAGCAGGAAACCGCCCAGGAACAGCAGAATGTTGGGCAGGAGATCCAGCATGATCACAGTGGCCCAGAAATCACCGGAGCTGACGCACAGGTAGCCCATGGCGCCCAGAGGTGCCAGGAACATGGGCACCAGCAGCCATACAAAGCGGATACGGCCACAGGTGATGGCGGTATACAGGATGCAGTAGGAGGCGATGCAGGTGTAGTACATGCCCAAAATGAAGGGGTTGCTGCCGATCACCGTATGGGGCATAATAGCATAGTAGATGCCCAGCATCCATACAGGGATAGCGGTCTTGAAGAAGAATTCTTTGCCGTTGAGCAATACGATGAGCACATACAGCAAGGTGGCTGCTACAGGCAGAACGATTTGGCTCCACACTTCCAGTGAATCCCCTGTTCCTTTCATACAGGCGATCACAATGCGGGCCACTGCCGAGCCGACCAGGCACAGTGCCATCAGCCATGTCAGCGGATGCTTTCGGCTGACATTAAAATGTGTTCTTTTTTCCATAACGGGGTCATTATATCAAATATAACCTGTCTTGGCAACGATTTTTTTGCCGGATATGAACAGATGGTGAACAAAAATGTCGAAATCGGACGCTCTGCCCCGGTATCAAGATCGGCTCAAGTGCTGCCGGGCGACAAAAAAGCGGGTATGGCATCCCGATGATGAGAAATCTAAAGGCTAATGGGAGATCAATTGCAGGTGCTCTTGACGGTGGGATGCCTGGCTGCTATAATAAAAATGATAGAAAAATGCAAAAAGGGGGTATGACGATGATAAAGTTTGCGCGGATCTGCAAGCTGCTGGTGTTTGTTTTGCTGGCTTTGGTGCTGCTACCTACAGAGGTAAAGGCGGACGAGGGGCAAGTACTAAGTTTTAAACTGCATGATGACGGAAAGAGCTACTATGTACGCTCGTGTAGTCCCAGTTCTGGAGCGGAGGTCGTGATCCCGAATTCTTATAACGGTTTGCCGGTTACCGGCATTGGCGCGGGGGCATTTCGACATTGTGAGGAACTGGTTAGCGTAACGATCCCGGAGGGTGTCACCTATTTGGGTGAGAATGCATTTTACAGTTGCGATCAGCTGACGCATGTCTCGCTGCCGGATACGATGACCCGCATTGAACAGAAAGCGTTTTGGGAGTGTATTAAGTTATCTGATATCACACTCCCGGACAGCATTACCTACATTGGGCCGTATGCCTTTTACAAATGTGGATTAACAAGCATCACCATACCCAAAGGAATGACCGCCATCAGTGCGCGGACATTTTCTTCCTGCTACAACATCACGGAGGTATATATCCCAGACAACATCCAAACCATTGGGGAGTATGCATTTGCCCGATGCTATAACACTATGAGCAATCGTGGCTTGACTACGCTCTATATTTCGGATAGCGTGAAGGAGATCGGAAAAGGAGCATTTTCCTTCTGCGAAGTATTGACGAATGTCACTCTTTCCAAGAACCTGACCACCATAGCGGAGGAAGTGTTTAATTGGTGCAATAGCTTGGAGGAGATTGTGATCCCTGAGGGCGTTTCTGCTATCGGAAAATCTGCTTTTTCCTCTTGCGACAAGCTGTCTAAGATCAATATTCCGGACAGTGTGAAGACAATCGGAGATACGGCGTTTTTTAACTGTGGCAGCATCACGAGCATGGCCATTCCGGAAGGCGTCATAAAGATCGGTACTGGCGTATTCAACGGCTGCTCAAAGATGAAACATGTTACCTTGCCGTCTGGCTTGAAAGCGATACCCGCGGAGCTGTTTCGTGGTTGTGCTGCCTTGGAGGAGATCGACCTGCCCTCCGGCATAACAGCCATCGGTGCGTATGCCTTTAAGAGTTGTGCCGGGTTGAAAGAATTCCACATACCGGAAGGTGTTACATCTATAGGGACGGCAGCGCTTATGGGATGCGCCGGATTGACGGAGCTGGTCATCCCTGAAGGTGTTACGACGCTTTCCGAGAATCTGTTGAGAGAGTGCAGCAGTCTGGTGGATCTGACCATACCCAAGAGTGTAGCGGTCATAGAAGAAGGTGCGCTGTACTGCTCGTCACTAAAGAGTATTGTTCTGCCCGGAAAGCTGACAAGGATCGATCAATATGCGGTTCGCGCCCATGGACTAACGGGCGAGTACTATGTTTCGGATGTTTATATCATGGATATTTATAACTGGTGGGAGCTTCTTGAGAAAGATGGGGGGAATGCATCTGGCGGCCTTGCCGGCGGGCGTAATATGCACTTGCTCGATGAAAACGGTAATGAGATCAAGGAATTTGTGGTGGATGCTTCGGTTACGAGGATCCCAGGCTATGCGTTCTCAGGTTTCAACAGTTTCGTCTCGATCGTAATTTCAGAAGGCGTGACGACGCTCGAGCGCCATGCGGTCATTAACTGCGGCGGCCTGACGACACTCTATGTTCCCAAGAGTGCCACGACGATCGCTGAAAATGCCATCGCTACAGGCGATCCTCTGTGGCATGTCCTGTACGGAGGAACAAAGGCGCAGCGGGATACGCTTTTCTGGAGCCTTTCTGACAAGGCGATACTGTTGAAGCTTCCCTGGCACTACAACTGTGATGGCACTGAGGTGACAGACGCAGTAAACAGGGTTTGCTCGATCTGTGGTGCTGCTTCGGATCAACCGAAGCCCGGGCCTGCTGAGTCGAAGCCGACAGAGCCGGAGTCCGGTGATCCCACATCTACGGAGCCGATCCCAACAGATCCGAACCCCTCGGACCCTGCGGCTACAGAGCCGGTGGCAACGAAACCGAGCGGATCTGATCCGCAGGAAACGCAGCCCAATGCCACGGCTCCTGCGCCTGCGCCGCAGCCGACCATTCCGGAGTATGTGAATAGACAGAGGGATGCGCTGTGGCTGTTGGTCGTGGCGATCATTGTTTTGGACGGAGCCGCCGTGGCCGGTATCCTGCTGGGGAAAAAACGCGCTAAGAAAAAATAAGGGATCTTCCGCAGTAGGTTTTTGCAAAATAACAAAACCGCAGCACCGTTTGGTGCTGCGGTTGTTTGTTGAATGCTCAAAGGCGGCGTCTTGAATTTTACCGTCTTTCATACCGTCCGCGGGGACGCTTGGGCCAGAAATAATACTTGACCGAAACGATGCCGCAGAAGATCACCAGGCAGAACAGGGAGATCCGCCAGCCCAGGGAGAAGGCTTCGTTGCGGTAGCTGAATACCACATGGTGGGTGCCCTCGGTCAGCTCCACGGCGATCATGGCGCCGCCCACGGTGGTGGGCTCGGTGTACTTTCCGTCCACATAGGCGATCCAGTTGCCGTCCTGGGGGATGGAGGTATACAGAAGACCTTCTCTGGTGCAGTCGATGGTGCCTTCCACCCAGGTGTTGGAGAACTTGGTAAGCTCCAGCGTGGAGGAGGACAGGACCTCGTAGCCTTCCCGGAAGATGGCGTCATTCAAAACACCGGTCTTGATATTCAGCGAGCCGCTCTTGCCGGCCTCGCAGGTAACATTGATCTTCACTACATCACCGGGGATGACCTGGCAGGCGGCGATGGTCTGGGGCAAACTGATGGACTCGGAGAACAGGTAGGAATCGTTGATACTTACGGAATAGCTGTTCCGGGCGGACAGGTTCAGATCCAGGCACAGAAGGCCCTCTTCCTGCGCTACCAGAGTGTAGATGATGCTGCCGTTGGAGGTGCTGTTGCTGGCATAGGAGCAGTAGCCGCTGGAATTCTGGGAGGAAATGTTGATACCGCCGCTGCCCTTGATGGTCAGTTCCATGCCATGATTTACCGTCCATACATCCCCGGTAACACCGGTGGCGGCCCGGAACAGGGCATTCTGGAAGGTGAAGGCGTTGGCGATATTCTCAAATGCCAGCTCCCCAAGCTCCTTTTCCGCCAGGAAGCCCAAGGGCAGGTAGGCGTTGTTTTCCAGCAGGTATACATCGTCGTAGTGGTATACCTCGTCGAAGTAGTTGTTGGGCTCCAACCGGGCTTCCCGCTCGATCATATACTTCAGTCCCAGGAACAGATTGGCCACCGGGGAGCTTTCCTCAAAGCAGTAGCGGTTATAGGTGTTCTTGGCGCCGTAGCCCAGGGCCTTCATGAATTCGGTGACCTTCACATTGGCGGAGCTGGTAAAGGTGGAGATGCCGTTGTAGTTGTTCAGAGCGGCATCGTTGAGGGTCTGGGCATGGGTGACCTCTGCCCGGTAGAACAGCTCGTCCTCCCGCTCCTTCATATAGCGGATGACGGACTCGGTGTACTTATGCCCACGGGGATAGGTGGGGGTGCCTCCGGAGTTGGTGAGGCTGGTGTAGGGGAAACTGACACCGAAGCTGATCAGATTCAGGATCAGCTCCACGCCCATGACACAGGCGAGGAAGACACCGGAAAGCTTCCGGCGCTGCTTTCTTTCGAGGCACAGCTGGCGAATGGTTTCCTTGTCCGCGTCCTTCGGCATGGGGGAGTCCACTCTCGCGTAGAGGAATACGCTCAGATACAGCAGCCAGAAGACCAGGTTGTAGGCGATGAACACCGTATCCGAACGCTTGTCGGAGCAGTAGAACAGGCCCAGCGCCAGCACCGCTGCCACCAGCAGCTGCCACAGGCGGAACCGGCGGCGCAGCAGATATGCCCGATAAGCCATATACAGCATCACAAAGCTGAACAGGAAGCTGAAGCGGTAGGGGATCATATTGGTGAAGTGGAAGCCGTGCCAGATATAGTCCAGCTGCCGCAGCAGGAAGCTGAGGATGAAAAACAGCAGCATGGCAACGGCGCAGATCTTGTCCCGCAGCTTTACATGCCGGGTGGTCAAAAACAGGAAGGAAAGGATGATCGTGCCGATGCCGCAGTAGAGATTGGGCAGACCCTCCTTGAAGGTGGGCTCGATGCCGCCGCCCATATTGCCGGCCACCTGGCGCATGCCGGTAAGCAGCGGCTTGACGGTCAGCTTCATGGCGGTGATCCAAAGCTCCATGGCAGGCTCGCCGGCTTCCTTTGCTGACTGGTAGGAGGCCCAGGCGATCTTGGCATTGGTGGAAAGTGTGGAGTCCACCACATTCATGCCGAAGGTCTCCAGCACGGAGCTGAGACCGGAGGCCTCACTTCCCGAGGGGACTTCCAGAGGGGAATTGACGCTGGATTGGGTGGACTGCAGGGCTGCCAGCGCCGGCAGGGACAAAATGGCGGTCATGCCGATGGCCAGCACCGTGAAGATGCCGATGCGAACGAAATCCAGGAACAGCCGCTTCCAGCTGGTCTGTCGGCAGATCTGATAGCAGATGAAGGTCAGCAGCACAAAGATGCAGGTGAAGAAGCCGATATAGTAATTGGCATAGATGGAAAGAAACAGCGTGATGGTATACAGGGCGAATTTCTTTTCCTTCAGCAGCGAGACAGTACCCAGCGCCACCAGGGGCAGCAGGGCGAAGGTATCCAGCCACATCACATTCCACTGATAGCCCAGCGCCCAGGCGCAGGTGGCATAGAAAGCGCCGAACAGGGGAAGGGAAAGATCGTCCTTGCCGAAAATCTTTTTCAGGAAGATGGCAAAGAACAATCCCGCGAGACCCAGCTTGATGGGCATCAGCAGAGCGAAGTAGTGCAGCTCGAAGCCTTCGGGGACGAGGATGCTCAGCAGATTCAGCGGGGAGGACAGATAGTAAGAGATCAGACCCAGATAGTCCATACCCATGCCCACATTCCAGCTGTAGAGCAGGCTGTCGCCGCTGAGCAGCGCCTGGCGGAAGGCCTTGAAGAAGGGGAAGTATTGGTGCCACATATCGGAATAGAGCATGGAACGGTTGCCGAAGGGCACATAGCCCGCAATCATCATCAGCACAAGCATGCCCACGCACGGAAATGCGAAGGCAAAGGCAAGATAATTCCATTTTCCCTTTTTCAGCTGCGGCAGTTTCATAGATCTTCCCCCGAATGTTGATAGCTTCTTTTAGTTTACCACAGATTCGGATACAGGTAAAGGGGAAGCAAAATTAATTTTTTGTAAAAAACCGCCGGAGGCAGGCAGCCTCCGGCGAAATTTGGGGATCATTCTTCCTCTTCGGGGATCGCGTCGTCATCCATATCGTCCGCGTCGCTGGTCATGATCTCACCAAAACGGACACGGCGACGGATCTTCATCTCCTCCACCTGGGCGTGGAGCAGCTCCTTGACATCCAGAGGCTTTTTGACATTCTTCAGCACCAGCGTGGGCATGGACTTGTCGGAGGAGGACACGGTGATAGTGCCAACGCCGAACAGACGCTGCCACAGGGTACGGGTGGAGGAAATGTCCCGGATACGGTAAAGCAGGACCTCTTCATCCTTGATGCTGAAAAAGCCTACGGAGAGGAACAGTCGGTCCTCAGACAGGGCATAGCGGGTAAAGCTCAAAGGCATGCCCAGAAAACGCTTGCGGTCTTTCCAAATGTATTCCATGGTGTGCGCCTCCTTTTTTCTTTTATTGTAGCTATTTTCGGCGCGGCTGTCAATATGTGTTACAGGATCAGACAGATCAGACCGGTGGCACCTTCGTTGACGATCCGGGTCAAACTTCCCCGGAACTTGCCCCGCACATCCTCGGGCATTCTCAGCAGCTTGGCGGTCAAGCCCTCCTGGATCAGCTCATACACGGATTTTCCGAAGATGTTGCTCTCCCACAGCTTCTCCGGGGATTCCCCTGTTAAGTAGGAGATCAGATCCTGGGATTGCTTCTCGTCGCCCACCATGGGATTGATCTCTGTGTCGATGTCTACCCGGATCATATGGATCGAGGGAGCGCCGGCCTTTAGCTTCACACCGAAAGCACCACCCTTGCGCAGCAGCTCCGGAGCTTCCAGCTTCATCTCCTCCGGGGCGGGCATGACGACGCCGTAGCCGGTGGCTTTGACGGAGTGGATAGCGGCGGATACCTTATCATATTCCCGCTTTGCCTGGGATAGCTCGGTCAAAAGCTGCAGCAGCTGGGCATCGGTGCGGATGGGCATGCCGGCCCGGGCGCTGAGGATCTCATAGAACAGGGATTCCGGGAAGCTGAGGACGCAGCTGACCGTGCCGGTGGAAAGATCGATGCTGCGTACCGAAAAATCCAGCACATGCTCCAGCTCCGTCAGCTTCGCCAGGGAGGCGCCTGCCTGGGCCAGAGTGCTGATCTGGGAAGCACGCTGCAGCAGCGCCTCATACAAGGTGGCCTTTACCGGATTATCCGGCTCCAATGCGTCCATCCACCGGGGGAAGTATACCCGCAGCTCCTGCATAGGAAAGGCGTAGAGGATCTCCTTCAGCAGCTGGCAGATGGCATCCGCATCCAGCGCCTGGCAATCGGCGATCACAGCATCAATGCCGAATTGCTCCTTCAGTTGCTGCCGCAGCCCCTTGGCCGCATCGCCGGAGGGAAGCCTGGAGTTGATGATCACCAGAAAGGGCTTCCCTGTGGCCTGCATATCCCGGATCGCCCTGGCTTCCGCTTCGATGTAGTCAGCACGGGGGATATCGGTGACGGTGCCGTCGGTGGTCACCACAAGGCCAATGGAGCAATGCTCCTCCATGACCTTCTTTGTGCCCAGCTCCGCGGCCTCTGTCATGGGGATCTCATGGTCATACCAGGGGGTGGTGACCATGCGCGGCACGCCGTCCTCCTCAGCCCCCACGGCACCGGCTACCATGTAGCCCACAGAGTCGATCATACGCACCCGCAGCTTCGCGGTGCCGTCCGGGGAGATCTCCACCGCTTCCTCCGGGACGAATTTGGGCTCGGAGGTCATGATGGTCTTGCCGGAGCCGCTTTGGGGTAGTTCGTCCCTTGCCCGCTCCGCCCGATAGGGGTCTGTGATATTGGGGATCACCATCTGCTCCATGATCCGCTTGATCAGTGTGGATTTGCCGGTGCGGACCGGGCCGACCACACCTACATAAATATTGCCGCCGGTCCTGGCGGCGATGTCAGCATAGATATTTTCCATAGCCAGCCTCCTTAATTGCAGGAGGGGAAGCTCCTGCTGTTGGTCTATCAAAGGGTATGTCCGTAAGCGGGGAAATAGAACAGGCCTTTTGGTGAAAAGATAAGAAAATGACCGTAAAAAACCGCCGAATTTTCCTAAAAATAATGTTTGACAAATGGAGAAAAACCCATTATAATATCTAAGCATGACTGCGAGGAGGGGGATACTATGCTACTGGGACTGTCGAAGCTCATAGACCGTCCGGGTGAGAGCGTGTCCTTTTCCACCAGTGTCGATCTGAGCGATCTTTGTTATGGCGAAAGCTACCCGGTTTCTGAGCCGGTGCTTGCGGAGGGCGTTGTACGCAATACCGCGGGCGTGCTGGTGATGACGGGCCGGATCCATACCACCATCCATGGTGTGTGCGACCGCTGCGCTTCTGATTTTGATGAAGCTGTGGAGTTCCCCATCGATGTGGTGCTGGTCACAGAGCTGAGCAACGAAGAAAACGAAGATGAATGGGTATTCCCTCTGGAGGGAGACAGCGCCGACTTGGAAGACATCGTCCGGACAGTATTTGTCCTGAATCTGGATTCCAAGCTGCTGTGCAAGCCGGACTGCAAGGGACTTTGCTGCCGATGCGGCAAGAACCTCAATGACGGACCTTGCGGTTGCCAGAAGGAGATCGATCCCCGGCTTGCTGCTTTACGGCAGCTTCTCGATAAGTAAGACCATAAATGAATGCTGTTTGAAAAGCAGTTTGACCAAGGAGGTGTCATCCATGGCTGTCCCTAAGTGTAAAGTGTCCAAGGCCCGCCGCGATAAGCGCCGTGGCGGCAACTGGAAGCTGTCCGCTCCCAGCGTGTCCGTTTGCCCCAAGTGCGGTGAGCCCGTCATGCCTCACAGAGCGTGCAAGGCTTGCGGTACCTACAATGGCCGTCAGGTCCTGGCCGCCAAGGCTGACTAAGGCAGGAAATGTGAGAGGAAGGCTTCAGCCTTCCTCTTTTTCCTTTTCCGAAGAATATTAAACTTATATGAATATGCCATAAAATCGTTGATTTCGATGCGGTTTTGTGCCATAATAAAATGAAAGTGTTTCCAAAAGGAAGGAAGTGATGTCATGGCAAAACCCTTAGTGGCCATTGTTGGCCGCCCCAATGTGGGAAAGTCCATGCTGTTCAATAAGCTTACGGGTCACCGTACCTCCATCGTGGAGGATACTCCCGGCGTTACCCGTGACCGGATCTATGGCGAATGCGAGTGGTGCAACCGTCATTTTTCTCTGGTGGATACCGGCGGTATCGAGCCGGGCACGGAAAATGACATGCTCAAGTTTATGCGCCGCCAGGCAGAGATCGGCATCGAGCTGGCGGATGCCATCATCATGGTGGTGGATGTGCGCTCCGGCGTCACCGCCGCGGACCAGGATGTGGCCACCATGCTGCGTAAGTCCGGCAAGCCCATTGCCCTGGCAGTGAACAAGTGTGACTCCATCGGTCTGGTGAATCCGGATGTGTATGAATTCTACAGTCTGGGTATCGGCGACCTGTTTGAGACCTCCGCGGTCCACGGTCACGGCACCGGCGACCTGCTGGATTGGGTGCTGGAGAATATCCCTGCTGAGGAAGAGGACGAGGAAGAGGATGAGGTCATCAAGGTGGCCATCGTAGGCAAGCCCAATGTGGGCAAGTCCAGCCTGCTGAACCGCATCCTGGGCGAGGAGCGTGTCATCGTGTCCAATGTGGCCGGCACCACCCGTGACGCCATCGACTCTTACTTTGAAAATGAGACGGGTAAGTACTGCTTCATCGATACCGCGGGCATGCGCCGTAAGAGCAAAGTGGACGACATTATTGAGAAGTACTCCAATATGCGTACCATCAGCGCCATCGATCGGGCAGATGTGTGCCTGATCCTGGTGGATGCTAACGACGGTGTGACTGAGCAGGATACCAAGATCGCCGGCCTCGTCCATGAAGCCGGAAAGGCCGCTATCATCGTGGTCAACAAGTGGGATGCGGTGGAAAACAAAGAGACCAACACTATGCGGGATAAGGAACTGTCCGTCCGGGAAGGCCTCGGCTATATGCTCTACGCTCCCGTGGTGTTCCTGTCCGCATTGACCGGTCAGCGTGTGGATAAGCTGTACCAGGTGATCCAGGATGTCCATGCCCAGAATACCAGCCGCATCACCACCGGTGCGCTGAACAGTATCCTGGCGGATGCCACTGCCCGTGTGCAGCCCCCCACCGACAAGGGCCGCCGTCTGAAGATCTACTACATGACCCAGGCCGGCACCAAGCCGCCCCATTTCGTGATCTTCTGCAATGATGCCCGCCTGTTCCATTTCTCTTATCAGCGGTATCTGGAGAACCAGATCCGGGAGGTCTTCGGCCTGCAGGGAACTCCTGTGCGCATCACCATTCGCCAGAAGGGCGACAAGGAGGAGTAATCTATGTGGTATCCCATCCTGATCGCGCTGATCGGCGCTTATCTGTTGGGAAATCTCAACGGCAGTGTGTGCGTTTCCGCACTGGTTGCTGACGATGATGTGCGCAAGCACGGCAGCGGCAATGCGGGACTGACCAACTTTTTCCGCAGCTATGGCGGTTGGAATACGCTGCTGGTAGCTATGGCGGATCTGATCAAGACAGCGGTGGCCTGCCTGCTGGGCGGCTTGGTCCTGGAACCTTACGGTCTGACCCGGGAGGGTATGATGCTGGGCGCGGTGGCGGTCAGCCTGGGACATGATTTTCCCATCCTGCTGGGCTTCAAGGGCGGCAAGGGCATTCTGTGCGGTCTGACAGTGGCGCTGGTGATGGATTGGCGCATCGCGCTGGCCGTCTTCGTGACCTTCGTGCTGGCCTACGGCATTACCAGATATGTTTCCCTGGGATCTGTACTGGGCGCGGCGGTGTTTGCCGCAGGCTTCGCTGTGCTGCATCACAATAATATATGGATCATGGCCGGCGGCGTATTCCTGGGCCTGCTTGCCATCTGGATGCACAGAGCCAATATCGCCCGGCTGATCAAGGGCGAGGAGTCCAAGGTGCATCTGATCCACCAGGATCTGAACAAGAAGTAAGGTGGCGAAGAGGATGAAGGTTGCTGTGATCGGCAGCGGTGCCTGGGGTACAGCCCTGGCGATCCGCCTGTGCAAGAACGGACATGATGTGGTCCTTTGGACCTTTGAAAAGGATCTGGTAGAGCAGATGCGCTGCCAGCGGCACAATATCCGCCTGCCTGGCGCAGTATTGCCGGAGCAGCTGCAGATCTCCGATGACTACCGCTGCGCTGAGGGCTGCCAGATGGTGGTCATCGCCAGCCCGTCCTTTCCTATCCGCAGTGTATGCCGGGGCGTTGCGCCCTATATTGATAAGGACGCGGTGGTAGTCTCCGTTGCCAAGGGCATCGAGGACGGTACCCAGCTGCGCATGAGCCAGGTGGTGGAGCAGGAGACGGGGCATAAGGTCGTAGTGCTCACAGGCCCCAGCCATGCGGAAGAAGTGGCGCTGGATATGCCCACCGGCTGCCTGACTGCCTGCGAGGATAAGGCTTTGGCGGAATTTGTGCAGCGGGCCTTTGTGTCCGATGCGTTCCGTATCTATACCAGCCCCGATGCGGTTGGCGCGGAGTTGGGGGCGGCGCTGAAGAATGTCATTGCTCTGTGCGCCGGTGTGACCGACGGCCTGGGCTATGGGGACAATATCAAAGCCATGCTGATGACCCGGGGCCTTACGGAGATCGCCCGTCTTGGCGTTGCCATGGGCGCCCGAAAGGAGACCTTTACCGGCTTGTCCGGCGTGGGTGATCTGATCGTCACCTGTACCTCCATGCATTCCCGGAATCGCCGTGCCGGCATCCTCATCGGTCAGGGTAAGCCTGTAGATGAGGCAATGAAGGAAGTTGGTGCCGTTGTGGAGGGCTATTATGCGGCTAAATCCGCCTGGGAGCTGGGACAGCGCATGGGCGTGGAGATGCCCATCACCGGCGCTGCCTATGCGGTGCTTTACCGTGGGGTAAGCGCAAAGAGCGTAGTGGAGACCCTGCTGCGCCGCAGCCCCAAGGCAGAATCGGAAGACACCGGCTGGATGTAACAAAAAACGCGGGCATTCCCAACCGGGAATGCCCGCTGCTTTTTAAATTGGTACATAAAAAACGCCGCCGGGATACCGGTGGCGTAATTTATTGGCAGAGATATCATCAGATGGCCCGCTCGACCTTGTTGGAACGGAGGCATCTGGTACAAGCGTACACATGGCACGGAGTACCGTTAACAACCGCCTTGACCCGCTTCACATTGGGCTTCCAAGTACGATTGGAACGTCTGTGAGAGTGGGAAACCTTGATACCGAAGGTCACGCCCTTGCCACAAAAATCACACTTCGCCATTCACTGCACCTCCTAACCGAATGATGTATCACAAAATAGTTGACTTTCGCAGTCGCTAAGCTATGATACCAGAGTTTGACGAAAAAAGCAAGTCTTTTTTTGAGAAAATTTAGAATTTTCAAAATTATATTGATATTCTGCCGCCCGGAAGGTATAATGTCAGTAAATTCTCAGAAGGGAGGCACCCTTATGACAGATGTACGCACCGTGCCGCTGCAGCGGCTCGTGCAGGAGCGTGACCTGAATGTGGCATATCGCTCCACGAATTTTGATCATATTCGGCTGACAGTGGAGGACGTTTCCCGTCCCGGTCTGCAGCTGGCAGGCTATTTTGACCATTTTGAGCCGGCGAGACTCCAGATCATCGGCAATGCGGAGATGAGCTTCCTGGCAAAAATGACTGCTCAGGAGCGGGAGCATAGCTTTGACCGGCTTTTCTCCTTTAAGCCTCCGGCATTGCTGTTTGCCCGGAATTTTGCTCCGGATGCCCAGTGCCTGGCAATGGCAGAAAAGCACGATGTTTCCGTACTTACCAGTAAAGAGACCACCAGTAGTCTGGCTTCCGGGATCATCACCTATCTTCGGGCGGCGTTGGCACCTTGTGTGACCCGCCATGGCGTGCTGATGGAGGTCTACGGCGAGGGCGTGCTGCTCATCGGCGAAAGCGGTGTGGGTAAAAGTGAAGCGGCAGTGGAGCTACTCAAGCGTGGCCACCGTATGATCGCGGACGATGCGGTGGAGATCCGCAAGATCTCTGACGATCTGCTGATGGGTACCGCGCCGGCGCTGATCCGTGACTATGTGGAGCTGCGTGGCATCGGCATCATCAATGTGGCGAAGCTCTTTGGTATGGGTGCTGTCAAGCTGGAAAACCAGATCAACCTGGTGGTCAATGTGGTCCCCTGGAACACCCAGAAGGTTTATGACCGGCTGGGCCTGGAGGAGCAGCATATGGAGATCCTGGGCGTCAAGATCCCTATGAATACCATCCCCATCACCCCTGGCAGAAACCTGGCGGTGATCCTGGAGGTGGCGGCCATGAATAACCGTCAGCGGAAGATGGGCTACAACGCGGCTCTGGAATTTACGGAGCAGATGAACCGTCACTTCGACGAGCAGATGGGGAAGTAACATGAAGGAATTCACCATCGGTTCCAACGATTCCGGCCAGCGCCTGGATCGGTTTCTTGCCAAGGCGGTGCCGCTGCTGCCGGCATCCCTGGCCCAAAAATATATCCGGCTGAAGCGGATCAAGTGCAACGGTAAGCGCATCGAGCGGGATACCCGGCTGCAGGAGGGAGATGTGCTGCAGCTGTATATCAACGACGAATTCTTCGACAAGCCTCGGGAGGATAATGCCTATCTGACCGTGGCCGCCCCGAAGTTGAACATCGTCTATGAGGATGACCAGATCCTGCTGGTGGATAAGCGGCCGGGTCTTGCGGTGCATCCCCATGACGGCGCGGAATACGGCCGGACACTCATCGACCATATCCAATCCTACCTGTACCAGAAGCGGGAGTGGCGTCCCCGGGAAGAAAATGCCTTCACACCGGCTCTGTGCAACCGGATCGACCGGAATACCGGCGGCATCGTCATCGCGGCCAAGACGGCCGAGGCGCTGCGGGTCATGAACCAGAAGATCAAGGACCGGGAGCTGGATAAGCGGTATCTTGCCATCGTAGAGGGTACACCGAAGCCCATCGTGGGCAGCCTGAAGGGCTACCTTTTCAAGGATGCCAAGAAAAACCGTGTGTTCGTCACCGATACGCCCCAGACCGGCGCCAAAAGCTGCCAGACCAATTACCGGGTGCTGGCGTCCCGTGGCGGCCTTTCCCTGGTGGAATGTGAGCTGATCACCGGCAGGACCCACCAGATCCGTGCCCAGTTCGCCCATGCGGGGCATCCTCTTCTGGGCGACGGTAAGTATGGCAAGCTGGATAAAAAATACAACCGAAACTACCAGGCGCTCTATTCCTACAAGCTGACCTTCTGCTTCACCACCGACGCAGGTGCGTTGGCGCATCTGAACGGGAAGAGCTTCCAGGTTGACCAGGTGGACTTTGCCCGGGAGTATTTCCCCGATACCAAGGTGTGATGCTATGGCATACTATCATTGTTCGACCACGGCGGGTCTGAAGGTGCTGGAGCCCAGAAAGCCTGTGGCTTTTGACAAGCCGGCCAGGGTCTATATGACGACGCTGCTTCCCATGGCGCTGATGTACACCGTCCGAAACTATGAGTATACCTATGGCTACACCAAAGAAGGCCAGATCCATTTTGACGAATATTTCCCCAATGAGCTGGAGATCCTCTATCGGGGAAAAAGCGCCAGCCTTTACCTGTGCGATCCGGAAAGCACCCAGACCACGCAGATCCCCAATGAAGCGATCTCGGAAACGGCAGTTCCAACTGTAGGCGAGACCTATATCCCGGATGCCTGCGAAGCGCTGCTGGAGCAGGAACGCCTGGGTAATCTGGCGATCCGCAGACACTATGAGTTGCCGGAGGAAATGCTGAACTGGATCCGGAAGGTGGAAGCTGACTGCATCCGAAAGGCAGACCTGATCAATACACCCGGACCGAAGGCGGATTACTATCGGGAGCATTACCCCGAAAGCTGGGCCATCGTAGAAAACGAGCAGAATACTCCGGGGGAATGACCGGGGCGGCATATTCCCGACGATAAAAACATAAATATCCGGCAGAGCTTTCTGCCGGATATTTTTTATAGCACTTTTGTGATGGTGCCGCCGCCCACGACGGTATCACCATCGTAGAAGACCACGGCCTGGCCTGGTGTCAGCGCCCGCTGAGGCTGGTCGAATTCCACCCGAACGCTGCCGTCGGCCAGCGGATATACGGTGGCGGGCTGCTCCTGCATACGGGAGCGGGCCTTGGCGGCAATGCGCATAGGGAAGGTCAGCTCTGGGATGCTGATCCAGTTGACCTCCGTGGCTATGAGTTCCCTGCGATACAGGGCCTCATCCGGGCCGACGGTGACGGTATTGGCGGCCATATCCTTGCCGCAGACATAGGCAGGGGCGCCTAAGGCGATCCCCAGACCCTTGCGCTGGCCCAGGGTGTAGTTGACCGCGCCCTGATGCGTCCCCACCACATTACCCTGCAGATCCAGGAAGCTGCCCTGGGGGTACTCCTTGCCGGTGTGGCGGCGCAGAAAAGCGGGGTAATCCCCGTCGGGGATAAAGCAGATGTCCTGAGAGTCCCGCTTCTGGGCGTTGAGAAAGCCCTGCTCCTGGGCGATCTGTCTGACCTGTGCTTTGCTCAATTCACCCAGGGGGAACAGGGTGTGGGACAGCTGATGTTGGGTGAGGGAGTAGAGGAAATAGGTCTGATCCTTGGCTGTGTCCGGGGCTTTTTTCAGCAGGTATCTGCCGGTGGCGGCATCCTGTTCGATGCGGGCATAATGCCCGGTGACCACCTTGTCACAGTCCAGCTCCAGTGCTTTTTGCAGCAGCAGACCGAATTTCAGTTCCCGGTTGCAAAGGATACAGGGATTGGGAGTCAGGCCCTGCTCGTAGGCTTGGGTGAATGCGTCCATGACGATTTGCTGAAACTGGCGGATCATATCGAAGGCGTGGAAGGGGATCCCCAGCCTTTGGGTGACCTGGAGAGCATCATCGGTGCTGCTGCCGGGCAAAAGCTGCATGGTGGCACCGATGCATTCGTAGCCGGCTTGCAGCGCAAGATACGCGGCTGTAGAGCTGTCCACGCCGCCGCTCATGGCGATCATGGCTCGCCTGTTTTCCATGGGGATCACCTCCTGAAATGTTTTCTTAAGTCTACCACATCGGCCCGGGGAAAGCAAACGGTTTCGTGAATTTGGGATAATTTTCCGAAAAATTGAGAGGAATTCCACAATTGTAAAACTTTTTCCGGGGAAAAGAGGTTACAATATGTAATATCTTCGGCAAAAAACTTGCATTGCAGGAAAGAATCTGCTATAATACGACCGTAATCGATCCCGGAAGGAGCAAGCTACATACCCATGAGAAAGAGATTGATTTGCATAGCTTTGGCGTTTGTGCTAATGCTGGGCGTGCTTCCTGCGGTAACGCTGGAAGGCCGTGCGGAGTCCGTTACGGAAATGTCCCAGGAAGGCATCGACCTGCTGAAGCAGTTTGAAGGCTTCCGAAAGTACCCGTATCTTGACTATACCCAGTATTCCGTGGGCTACGGTACCCGTTGCCCGGATGAGGACTACGAGCGCTATTGTCGTGACGGCATCACTGAGGAAGAGGCCGAGGCACTGCTGATGGCCCATGTGGTCAGCAAGGGTGCCGCACTGAAGAAATTTATCGATAAATATAACCTGAGCCTGAACCAGGGACAGTACGATGCTTTGATGCTGTTTACATACAATGTAGGCTCCGGCTGGACCACCAAGGACGGAATCTTCCGCAGCGCTGTGATCAGCGGTGCCACCGGCAATGAGTTCATCTATGCTATGGTGCTTTGGTGCAAGGCTGACAAGGTCACCTCCGACGGCTTGATCCGCCGCCGTCTTTCGGAGGCAAATCTGTACTTAAACGGCGAGTATATGCGCAACATCCCCGAAAACTATAGCTTTGTCCGCTTTAATCCCAACGGCGGCGAAGTGGACTATGCTATGCAGGGCTTTGATATGAACACCCCCACCGAGATCCGGGTGATCATCGAGCCGGAATATACGGACGCTGACGGCAATGTCTATGAATTTGCCGGCTGGTATACCGCCAAGCAGGGCGGCACTTTGGTGACGCAGCTGGACTCCACCACCCGGTACGGTGCTACTTTGTACGCCCACTGGAACAAGGTGACCCCGGAGGAGCCGGAGGAGAGTACCACCGCACCCTCTACCACACCGCCCACCACCGCGCCTACTACGCCCCCTACTACCGCACCTACTACGCCCCCTACTACCGCACCTACCACACCTCCTACTACCGCACCCACCACACCTCCCACGGAGACGGTGAAGGGCATTGAAGTAGAGGTGACGGGCACCCGGGTAAATATCCGCACCGGCCCCGGTACGGACTACAGCGTGTGCGGTACGGCGCTGAAGGGCCAGACCATCGTGATCACCCAGACCGCGGAAGGCAACGGCTATCTCTGGGGCAAGTATTCCGATGGCTGGATCTGTCTGGACTATACCACCTATGACACCGGCAAGGTGGATACCACAGTGGTTACCGGCACGGTGGTGAATATCAACACCTTCCTGCGTGTCCGTAATGGCGCGGGTACAGGCTATGATGTGATCGGCAAGTATTACCTGGGTGACCGGGTGACGATCCTGGAGCAGAAGACCGTGGGCGCGGATGTATGGGGCCGTACGGAGCTGGGCTGGATCAGCATGCAGTACATCCAGCTGGACACCGCCAAGCCTGAGGAGACCACACCTCCTACCACTGCACCTACCACGCCGCCTACCACGGCGCCTACCGCACCTCCCACCACCGCACCTACACAACCCTCTACCACCGAACCTCCCACCACTGCGCCGACCACACCTCCCACGGAGCCGGAGACGCAGAAGCCTGCGGATTCCTGGGTAGGAACGGCCACCGGCTCTCTGCGCATCCGTAGCGGCGCCGGCACAGGCTATACCACGGTGGGCTATCTGAAGAAGGGCGATGTGGTCACCATCACGGAGCGGATCAAGATCGGTGATATTGAGTGGGGCAAGATCGAAAAGGGCTGGATCAGCCTGAAGTACATCTCCTTCGGCGCCGTGACGCTGCCGCCCGCTCCCACGCAGCCCACTGTACCGGAGCAGACGCAGCCGAAACCCACGCAGCCCAAGCCCGAGGAGACCGAGCCCTCCCAGGATACCGAACCCACCCAGCCGGAAGCTACCGAGCCTACGCTCACCGAGGGTGAGGTGGATTGGATCGCCACGCTGCAGGATGTACCATTCCTTCAGATCCGCAGCGGCGCCGGTGAATATCACAGTATCGTGGGTTATTTGCGCAGCGGCGCTGAGATCGAGATCGTCGAATGTGTATATGTCAGCGGCACTCCCTGGGGTCTGACGGACAAGGGTTGGGTCATCCTGGAAAATATGGATATCCGCGGACAGGAGCAGACGGCTCCCGCCGATGAGCGGATGGTCAATACCAGCAGCCTGCGCATCCGCGACGGTGCCGGCAAGAGCTACGGCATCGTGGGCTTCCTCCGCTACGGGGAGACCGTGCGGATCCTGCAGACCGAAACGGTCAACGGCATTACCTGGGGCCGTATTTCCCAGGGCTGGGTAGACCTGCGATATCTGAAGTGAATGCAATAGGCGCAGCCAACCGGCTGCGCCTATAATTTATGGGGATATTATTCTACGGTAAAGTCTGTCCATTGGATGCGATTGAGCACCACAACATCATCGGGCCTGGACATTCCCAGCTTCTCATAGATACCATTTTCTGGTTCGGATGTAAATATGGGGCCGAATAAATTGGTGCCGATATCGTCCATACGGCAAAAAAGAAGACCCGGAAACCAAACGGCTTCCGGGTCTTTGAATGAGTCGTAAGGATTCTATAGGGATCATCGTGACGCATAAGGATTGCAGATACATTGAAAAATTCATATTTCTATACTATAATAATAAAAAATGTTCGGAGTTGATTCAATGGAATATATCGTAATTCCCGATACAGCGATTTGGGCTGTCAATCGTGGCAAACAGGAAAACGAATCAAGCAATATCGTTTATTACGATAAAAGCGGCATAGGGCACTCCATTGATTTCGAAGCATGTGCAACCAATTACAAGGCAGAACATGAATTGTCATCGGGTAACTGCATAGGCGAACGAAAAATGGATAAATATTGCTTTGTTTTCTACACAAGCGGCATTAAAACCAAAATAGTGTTTAGGGAAATGCATGTAAGCAACCAATTCCGTTATCACCTGTTAAGTGGCTCAAAAGCAAATCGTTTTCTTCAGCTGCAAAAGTTAATTAGCGAAACAAGATATACAACATATGACCTATCTTAAAGTGGTGATTTTATGTCAAAGAGTTATTCATTTGATTTTTTAGGAACAAAGGAAATGTTTTTGAATCAATTAAATAAATACCCTAACAATAATCAAAAGTTCTTCTACTTTGACGATTACATTGTTGAGATTTCCGATAACGAAGTTCGTTTTGGCGTTGCACGTGGAGGTCATTCTGGTGGATATTGGTTTGTGCCAACAATAACAGAACATGGCGGCAAAACTGCATTTTGCGGCACCATTGAGTATAACGACCCTTATACAAGCGAAAAAGGGATTAAGAAAATCGTCAACAAAATTGAAAAAATCCTTTTATGGATAATCCTAATTCCCATTATTATCATTGTGAAAGTGTGTCTATTTTTCCCTTGGGTTGTACAAAAAATACTAAAACGAACTAAACCCAAAGAAGAATCTTTGGAAGACAGGTTGTATAATTTAATGGAAAATCATTTGGGTTGCAAACGGCAGTAATAACTTTCAAAAAAACTTGCACCAAGTTTGCACCAAAGCATAAAACAAGGCATAAAGAAAACCCCGAAACCGTAATGGTTTCGGGGCTTTTGAATACTCTGTAAGATAAGTGATTATCTCTTGGAGAACTGGGGAGCGCGACGGGCTGCCTTCAGACCGTACTTCTTTCTCTCCTTCATTCTGGGGTCGCGGGTCATGAAGCCGGCGGCCTTCAGAGAAGCGCGGTACTCGGGATTCAGAGTCACCAGAGCGCGGGAGATGCCGTGACGGATAGCGCCGGCCTGGCCGGAAACGCCGCCGCCGGCGACAGTGACGACAACATCGACCTTGCCCTGCAGATCGGTGGTGACCAGGGGCTGGTTCACGATCAGCTTCAGGGTATCCAGACCGAAGTAGTTGTCGATCTCGCGGCCGTTGATGATGATGGAGCCGGTGCCGTTCTCATAAACACGAACACGGGCCACGCTGGACTTGCGGCGGCCGGTGCCGTAGTAATACTTCTTCTTGCTCTCGTACATTCTAAGTTACCTCCAAATCAGTCCAGGGTCCAGGCCTCGGGCTTCTGAGCAGCGTGAGCGTGCTCGGCGCCCTTGTACAGGTGCAGACGGGTCAGTGCGTTGCGGCCCAGAGTGTTCTTGGGCAGCATGCCCTTGACGGCCAGCTCCATAGCGTAGTCGGAGCGGTTCTCCATCATGGTGCGGGCCTTGGTCTCCTTCAGGCCGCCGATCCAGCCGGACACGCGGTAGTAGATCTTCTGCTCAGCCTTGTTGCCGGTCAGAATAGCCTTGTCGGTGTTGATGACGATGACGAAATCGCCGCAGTCAACGTTGGGAGTAAAATCGACCTTGTGCTTGCCACGCAGCAGGTTGGCAACGGTAACAGCGGTACGGCCCAGGGGCTTGCCGGCTGCATCGATGACATACCACTTGCGCTGCAGGGTCTCCTTCTTCAGCAGGGTAGTGGACATTATGCGTTCCTCCAATAGGTTAAAATATTTTGACAAATTCATGAGCATGAGATACAATGACCTCAAATCGCTTGATTCTTATACCACATCAAAAATCAAATGTCAAGGCGTTTTTTGCGGAAATTTACAAAAACCAATGTAAACTTTGAAAAACTCTTATTTGCTCTTAAATACTCGCAAATGCTCACTTGCCATTTTTCTTTAAATCGGGAGGAATTCCAATTATGCAAAGACTTATGGGGCTGGTCCGCCGGTGTGTGGAGGACTACGATATGATCCAGGCGGGGGATAAGATCGCCGTGGGTATTTCCGGCGGCAAGGATTCGCTGGTACTGCTGCAGCTGCTGGCCGGGCTGCGGGAATATTCCGATAAGCCCTTTACGCTGGAGGCTATCACCATCGACATGGGTCTGGGGATGGATTATAGCCCTGTGCAGGCGCTGTGCGACCGGCTGCAGGTGCCTTATACTGTGGTGCCCACCCAGATCGGGCCGATCATTTTTGACCATCGGAAGGAGAAGAATCCCTGCTCCATGTGCGCCAAGATGCGCCGTGGCGCACTGAACCAGGCTATTTTAGATCGGGGGATCCGAAAGATCGCCCTGGGACATCACTATGATGACGCGGTGGAGACCTTCTTAATGTCGCTGATCTATGAAGGACGCATCAGCTGCTTCCAGCCGGTGACCGATCTGGACCGCACCGGCGTGATCCAGATCCGGCCCATGCTCTACATTCATGAAAAGACAGTGGATAATTTTGCCCGGCGTATGGAGCTGCCCGTCATCGAAAACCGCTGTCCCGCGGACAAGCATACCAAGCGGGAGGAGGTCAAGCAGCTGGTATTTGAGCTGAGCAAGACCTACCCCGACCTGAAAGAGCGGGTATTTGGCGCCATGCAGCGGTTGCCGCTGCCGGAATGGGGCCCCAAGGGCCGTTATAAGCGCCCGAAAGAGCAGCCGGAGGAGTAATTTTCCTGCAAATACTTGCGCATAGGATAATTTAATGGTATAATACCCATAATTATTATGGGATAGTACCGTGCAAGGAGCCAATATGGGACAACCGCAATATCGGCTGGAGGGTATCGTTCACACCCGCTCGGAGCAAATGGAGGATTTCGAGGGGCCGCTGGATGTTATTTTCTTGCTGCTGAGTAAAAATAAAATAGAGATCCAGGATGTGTCCAACACGGCGATCCTGGAGCAGTATCTGGCCTACCTGGATGAAATGAAGCGGCTGGATATGGAGATCGCCAGTGAGTTCATCACTATGGCATCTCACCTGATGCTGATCAAAACCAAGATGCTGCTGTCCGCGGCAGAGCGTGAAGAAGCCCAGACGGAGCTGGATCTGCTGCGCCAGTCTCTGATCGAGCGGCAACGCAAGGAAGCCATCGAGCAGATCCGCACGGCGGTGACCTGGCTGGAGCCTCGCAATGAGATCGGCCGGTGCCTCTTTACCAAGGAGCCGGAGCCGCCCCGGAAGGAGCAGAGCTACCGCTACAAGCATGATACGGCGGATCTTCTGCGGGCATTGGATGACATTGCTGAGCGGAATCAGCGGCGTCTGCCGCCGCCTACGGTGAACTTCAAGGGCATCGTGGGCAAAGAGCCGTATCCCGTGACCCGGAAGGCCACGGAGGTGCTGCGCCGGCTGATCCTCAAGGGTGTGGAGAAGCTGAAGAACCTGTTCAAGGGCAACAAAAGCCGTTCGGAGGTGGTGGCCACCTTCCTGGCGGTGCTGGAGCTTTGCCGAACCAGTTCGGTGGCTTTGGAAGATGATTTGAGCGGCGAGAATCCCAATGTCCGCCTGCTGGACAAGGATAAGGCCGTATTGGAGGGATCGGAAAATGGAACAAACTGAATTGCAGCGTGCCATTGAGGCGATCCTGTTTGCCGCCGGTGAGCGGCTGGAGATCAGCCGGATGGCCGCGGTGCTGGAGGCAGATCCCAAGGATGTGGAGACCGCTGCCGACGCGCTGGCCAATGACTATGCTTTTGAACGCCGGGGCATCCGGATCCTGAAGCTGGACAAGGGTTACCAGATGGTGTCCTCCGGCGAGATGGCGGACTATGTTGCCAAGGCGCTGGAGACCAGGAAGCCCCCGAAGCTTTCCGGCTCTCAGCTGGAGACGCTGACCATCATCGCTTACTATCAGCCGGCCACCAAGGCCATGGTGGAGCAGATCCGTGGCGTGGACAGCTCCTATTCCGTGGGTGCGCTGCTGAACAAGAAGCTCATCGAGGAGGCTGGGCGGCTGAATGTGCCCGGCAGACCCATCCAGTATAAGACCACACCGGATTTTCTGCGTACTTTCGGTATCAGCTCCCTGGAGGAGCTGCCGCCCATTGAGAAGGTGAGCTTCGGTGAGCCGGTGGTTGAGGAAGGACAGCTGGAGATCACGGAAGCTGTCCCGGAGGAAGCCTGATGGGCTGGCTGATCGCCGCGGCGGTGATCACGCTGCTTGCCATTGCGCCCCTGGGCGTTTGGGTCCGATATGATCTGGACGGGCTGCTGCTGAAGCTGATCGCAGGTCCTGTGAAGCTGACGCTGATCCCCGGAAAGAAGAAGGAAAAGCCTCAGGAGGAGGAAAAAAAGCCTGCAAAGACCCAAGTGACCAAGAGCGCCGCTCCAAAAGAGAAAAAAGGCGGCAGCATCACGGATTTTCTTCCCCTGGTGCAGCTGGCTCTGGATCTTTTGGGAGACTTTCGCAGAAAGCTGCGGGTCCGGAGGCTGGAACTGCTGCTAGTCATGGCAGGGGACGACCCCTGTGATCTGGCGGTAAATTACGGACGGGCCTGGGCAGCTGTGGGGAATCTGATGCCCCAGCTGGAGCGTCTGTTCGTGATCAAGAAAAAGGATGTACAGGTGGCCTGCGATTTTACCGCGGATAAGACCACTGTATTTGCCAGGGTGGATATCACCATCACCCTGGGAAGACTACTGGCGCTGGTGACCGTGTATGGCATCAAGGCGCTGAGAGAATGGATAAATATCAACAACCTGAGAAAAGGCGGTGCAGTTCAATGAGTCAGAGTTTGCCCAATATGCTGGAAAATACCATTGCCAAGATCCGTGAGATGGTGGATGTGAATTCCGTCATCGGCGATCCCATCACCACCCCCGACGGCGTGACTATCATCCCCGTGTCCAAGGTCAGCGTAGGCTTCGGCGGTGGCGGCAGCGATTATGTTTCCCGGAATCTTAACAAGCAGGAGAATCCCTTCGGCGGCGGCGCCGGCGGCGGTGTCAAGGTGACCCCCATCGCGTTTCTGATCGTGAAGGAAGGCAATGTGCGGATGCTGCCTGTGGCTGCGCCTGCCAATACCACGGCGGATCGGATCGTGGAGCAGGTGCCGGATGTGCTGGATAAGCTCGTAGCTTTTATCGATTCCCGGACGGCAAAGACCGGCGAATAATTCTCCCATCCCCGGCAAAAACTAGCCGTGGGTGAGGAAAATGAAAAGTAGAATTCTGGGGACGGTGGCTGCGTTGCTGGCTGCCGTCCTGTTTTTCCCCTGTACCGCAGGGGCGGTCAGCGCCCGCAAGGCGATCCTGACCGATGCCGGCACCGGTCGAGTCCTGTATGAAAAGGAAGCGGACAGCCGGTCGCTGATCGCCAGCACCACCAAGATCATGACGGCGCTGGTCATCTGCGAGCAATGCAATGTGCTGGACCGGATGCGTATCCCCAAGGAGGCAGTGGGTATCGAGGGCTCCTCCATGTACCTGAAGGAAGGGGAAGTACTGACCGTCCAGGAGCTTCTGTACGGGCTGATGCTCGCATCCGGAAATGACGCGGCGGTGGCGCTGGCCATCTATTGCGGCGGCACGGTGGAGGGCTTCGTCCAGCTGATGAACGACAAGGCTTACCGCCTGGGGTTGAAGAGTACCCACTTTGAAAACCCCAATGGGCTGGATAGCCCGCAGCATTATTCTACGGCCAGAGATCTGGCGGTTTTGGCGGCCTATGCCATGGAGAATCCCATCTTCGCCAAGACGGTCAGCACCAAGTCGGTGCGGATCGGCCAGCGGACGCTGTAGAATCACAATAAGCTTCTGTGGCGGGTGGAAGGCGTGGACGGGGTCAAGACCGGCTATACCAAAGCTGCCGGACGGGTGCTGGTATCCAGCGCGGCCCGGCAGGGAAGGCGGCTCATCTGCGTGACCATCGACGATGGCAACGATTGGCAGGATCATGCCCAGCTTCTGGAGAAGGGTTTTTCCCAATATCGGACGAAGCAGCTGCTGCAAGCGGGGGATTGCGTGGGGTCGGTGCAGATCATGGGCGGCCAGAGCCAACAGGTGCAGCTGCTGGCCGGGGAGAATTTTGTGTATCCCATGGCGGAAAATGAGCAGTTCAGCTTGCTGCTCACCGGGCCGGGCTTTGCCTATGCGCCGGTGGTACAGGGGCAGCAGGCGGGCTTCGTATATGTATGCGTCGGGCAGAAGGTCGTGGGCAAGATCCCGGTGATCTATAGCCAGACGGTGGAGCAGGAGCAGACCCCCAAGAAGCACTTTTGGGAAAAGTGGTTTGGAGGAGAATCATGACAGAACGGTTGCAGAAAATACTGTCCGCCAGAGGCGTTGCCTCCCGGCGGGCAGCGGAAGAAATGATCAAAGACGGCCGAGTGACGGCAAACGGTGTCCCGGCGGCGCTGGGACAGACTGCCGACCCCCAGGTGGATCAGATCCTTGTGGATGGGAAGCCCCTTCCCGATCCCCAGGGAAATGTGTACATCCTGCTGCATAAGCCCAGAGGCTTCGTCACTACCTTGTCCGACGAAAAAGGACGGCCGGATGTGGCGCAGCTGGTGGCGGATTGCGGCGTCCGGGTCTACCCGGTGGGGCGGCTGGACTATGATTCCGAGGGCTTGCTACTGCTGACCAATGACGGTGCCTTTGCCCAGAGACTGATGCATCCCAAGCACGAGGTGGATAAGACCTACGAAGCCTGGGTCACCGGCCATCATCCCGGCTGCCCGGCGCTGCTGCGGCGGTCCATCGAGCTGGATGGCTATCGGATCCGCCAGCCGGAGGTAAAGCTCCTGTGGGAGGATGGACAGAAGGCCAAATATCTGATCACCATCCATGAGGGCCGCAACCGGCAGGTGCGGCGGATGTGCAGCGCCGCGGGCATGCAGGTGACACGGCTGCGCAGGATCGGAGAAGGGAAGCTTCGCCTTGGCGATCTTCCCAAAGGCAAATGGCGCTACTTAACGGAAGAAGAGATCGCGGAGTTGTAAGGACTCCGTGATTTTTTGCAATTTTTCTGCGAGGGACTTGCAAAAATGACGGGATTCTGTTATGATGGCCACAGCTTGCAGGAAATTTTGCAAGCGAGGAGGAAAAAGCAATGAATCAGGACTTTTTCAAATTGCTAAAAGAGAAAACACCGGGATTCTCCAAGGGTCAGCGGCGTATCGCCCAGTATATCCTGGAATCCTATGATAAGGCCGCCTTTATGACCGCCAGTAAGCTGGGCAAGACCGTGGGCGTTTCCGAGTCTACGGTGGTGCGCTTCGCCATGGAGCTGGGCTTTGACGGCTATCCCACCATGCAGAAGGCGATGCAGGAGATGGTGGTCAACCGGCTGACCTCTGTGCAGCGCATCGAGGTGACCAATGACCGGATCGGCGACCAGGATGTGGTGTCCGCGGTGCTGCAGTCGGATATGGAGCTGCTGCGCAAGACCTCGGAGCGGCTGGACAGAAACGAATTCCGCACGGCGGTGGATACGCTGCTGAAGGCGCGCAGGATCTATGTGCTGGGCGTTCGTTCTACTGCGGCCCTGGCAAATTTCTTCGGATATTACATGAACTTCATGTTCTCGGATGTGCATGTGGTCACCGCTTCCGGTGCCCATGAGATGTTTGAGAAGATCGTCAGTGTAGGACCCGAGGATGCGGTGGTAGCCTTCAGCTTCCCCCGCTACTCCACCACCCTGGCCAAGGGTGTGCGGTACTGCCGCAACACCGGCGCTACGGTCATCGGTCTGACGGACAGCCGCATGTCTCCTCTGGGCCAGAACTGCGATCATGTGCTCCTGGCCAAGAGCGATATGCTGTCGCTGGTGGACTCCCTGGCAGCACCGCTGAGCGTGACCAACGCCCTGCTGGTGGCATTGGCTGCGGAAAGAGAGCAGGAGCTTGCCAGAAACTTTGGTAATCTGGAGAATATCTGGGAAGAATACAATGTGTACGAAAAGCAGGTCGATACCTTATGAGATATGATGGGATCGTGATCGGCGGCGGCCCGGCGGGTATGTTTGCTGCCATTACCGCAGCCCGGCAGGGTGCGAAGGTGCTGCTGCTGGAAAAGAATGGCCGTCTGGGTAAGAAGCTGCTGATCACCGGCAAAGGTCGCTGCAATGTGACCAACGATTGCACGGAGCAGGAGGTGCTGCAGAATGTGCCGAGAAACGGCAGATTTCTCTACAGCGCCATGGCTGCCTGCCCCCCGAAGCAGGTGATGGAATTTTTTGAGACCAACGGCTGCCCGCTGAAGACAGAGCGGGGAAACCGGGTCTTTCCCCAATCAGATAAGGCCGCATCCGTGCTGGAATGCCTGCAGCGCCAGCTGCGCGGCTGCGGTGTGGATATCCGGGATGAACGGGCGCTGGAGATCCTGACGAAGGATGGGGCGGTAAGCGGCGTCAAGACCCACGCAGGCAGCATCCAGGCTGATTGGGTGATCCTGGCCACCGGCGGACTTTCCTATCCCACCACCGGCTCCACCGGCGAAGGCTATGCCATGGCCCAGAGGCTTGGACACACGCTGATCCCCACGGAGGGATCTTTGGTGCCTCTGGAGACGGCGGGGCAGGATTGCCAGCGGATGCAGGGGCTGAGCCTGCGCAATGTGGGCGTGAAGCTGCTGAGCGAAAAGGGCAAGGTGCTTTATAAGGATTTCGGTGAGCTGCTTTTCACCCATTTCGGCGTATCCGGCCCCACGGTGCTCAGCGCCAGCGCCCATCTGAAGGGAGAAAACTGCCGGCTGGTCATCGACCTGAAGCCTGCTCTGGAGGAGGGGAAGCTGGATGGCCGGATCCTGCGGGATCTGGAGATGTACCAGAACCGCTCCATGGAAAACGCGCTGACGGATCTGCTGCCCCGGTCCATGATCGGTGTAGTACTGGACCGGCTGGAGATCGATCCTGCCATGCAGGCAAACTCTCTGACCAAGCAAAAGCGCCGGGCGATGGTGGAGCTGCTGAAGGGCTTTTCTGTGGAGATCACCGGCAAGCGCCCTGTGGCGGAAGCGATCATCACCTCCGGCGGCATCAAGGTGTCGGAGATCGACCCCAAGACCATGGGATCCAAGCTGGTTGCGGGATTGTACTTCGCCGGAGAGATCATCGACTGCGATGCCTACACCGGCGGCTTCAATCTGCAGATCGCCTGGGCCACGGCCTACGCCGCTGGCATGGCGGTTAAAAACCGTGATTGACAAAAGGAACATCATGTACTAAAATACTTAAGGATAGTGCTAAAGAAAAATTTGGAGGGACTTATCTATGTACGAAAAACTCGTTTCTTACGCCGCACAGCAGCTGGAGCTGGACGCTTCCGAGATCACTCCCGACAGCACCTTTGAAGGTCTGGGCATCGATTCTCTGGACATCGTTGAGATGATCATGGATCTGGAGAGCGAACTGGGCGTAGAGCTGGATCTGGAGGACCAGAAGATCACCACCTTCGGTGAACTGGCCGACTTCATCGATTCCAAAGTTAACTGATCAATCGAATAACCTTGTTATGGCAGACCGGCTTATAACAAGGTCGCACTAGTCGGGGAGATAGCGGTGCCCTGTTGCCTGCAATCCGCTACAGCAGGGATGAATTCCCACACCCGGGCTTGTCTGAGTACCGTCCGGCCGGCGTAAGCGGTGTTGAAGGATTGGTCCTGCGCAACGGGATCCCGTGAACCATGTCAGGTGGGGAACCAAGCAGCATTAAGCGGACCTTCCCGTGTGCCGCGGGGCTGCCGATCCCGAGCTGGCTGCACCGATACCGGGTATTCAGCAGGTTCAAATGTGGGTGTGCGATCTTGTTATGAGCCGGTCTTTTTACTATGAAGAAGGAGGGCGCATTATGTCCGCTTATCAAGCATTATATCGTAAATACCGCCCCCAGACCTTTGATGATGTTTCAGGTCAGCTGGCGGTGACACAAACACTGAAAACACAGCTGAGCAGCGGCAAAATGAGTCATGCC
>JBGVJN010000020.1:0-3130 GCA_045129455.1 Faecousia sp.
CACTCATGCACATGCTCTTCCAGCTGAGCATGGCTGGCGAAGGGGAACAGCTGACGGTCCAGGTCCAGAGCGATGGGGATGATCTGCTCCTTACGGCAGACACGGACCAGGTTGTCCAGACCGTTGGCACGGAACTGGGGATTGATCATATCAACACCGCAGTCCACCAGGTCGGGCATGATCTCATGGATGCAGCCGTCGGTGTGCATGTAGATCAGCGCGTTGGGATCGTTCTTCTTGATCATGCCGTACAGCTCGGTGTAGCAGGGCTTCATGTACTTGCGCCAACGCTCGGGTCCGATCAGCAGGCCGTTCTGGATACCCAGGTCATCACCGAAAGGAACAACGCCATGGCATCTGTGCAGGATAGCCTCGAACTGGTACTTGTTGTACTGCAGGACCTTGTCGATCAAGGTCTGGATGGCTTCATCCTCGTCAGCGAACATGCACATGGCATTTTCAAAGCCGCACAGGTCCAGCAGGCGCAGATACATAAAGCCGTGAGGGATACGGCCGTCCCGGTTGGAGGGAATCTGCAGGGAGAAGACGTCCTCCTCGGTCTTCACGGGGTGGCCGGTAACGATGGCTTCCATACCCTCGTCCACATTGGACCAGACGCAGCCCCACTCGTCGACGTGCTCACCGACCTTGTAGGTACCGCTGGCGATGGTGGAAGGATCGCTGTAATCACAGCCATAGCCCTCGGGGAACAGGTTGGGGAAGGCCTTCACCAGTTCCTCGGTCTCCTTGCCGTGATGGATCCACATGGCAGGCAGCACGCCGCAGCACACAGGAATGGCGGAAGGATGCTCCAGGCGGATCGCCTTTTGGAATTCAAGATCACCAAACATAATATTTACTCCTTTATGTTGTTGCTTTTTATTTATTCTTCAGATACCGCACAGCGGTTCTCTAAAAATCAGTTTTCCTGGGGTGTCACAATAAGGCAATCCGCCATGGTAAACACGGAAGTAGTACCCCGGTAAGTACACCACTGGGGCATCCGCTCATAGCGCCGGGCCACGATCCGGAACGCGCCGACGGTCTCATTCACCTCAAGTTCCACATCACCGCGGACGATTTCCCGGGCGCAGGGGCCGTAGGGCAGGCAGAACGTCTGCTTGAGCGTCAGATGCTCCGCATCGGGACCGGTGTAGAGCTCCACCTTCTCGGGATACACCAGACCGCTACGGTGGTGGCTCAGGAAACCCATGGCCACAGACTGAATCGCCTGGGGCTGCTCAAACCGGGCAGTCACATCGATATCCTGCAGAGATCCGCGCCAGCGGCCGTCCAGATAGTCGGTGGTACCGCGCAGAGGCAGCAGCAGGTCCTCCACGCCGTTGCCGTGGAACACAGGCCGCCAGTCAAACTCCGTGGGACTGGTCAGGGTCATATTCTTCAGAGAGAACCGATACTCGGCAACCATCGTTTCGCTCGCGCCCGCAGGGGTAAACAGCCGGGCCTTCAGCACCGTATTCTCACTGAGGCTGATCGGGTCCGTATAAACGGGAGAATCTTCACAGGGCTCACTGCCGTCCAGCGTATAACGGATGGTTCCTTCCATCTGGTCGGACAGCGTCACATACTGGGTGGTGCCCCAGGGGAACACAGAATCGGCAGGCGCGGCCTCCGGCGTCATAGGCGGCACAGGACGGGACTCGCTGGACACCATCGCCGGGAAGGGGATCACAGTTTCGTAAGCCTCCTCGCCCTGATCCTTGCCGAAGGTCAGTCTCACGCAGCCATCCACGGGAGCGATCTCCACACCGTCACAGCCGGCCCGGAGGATCTCACCGCAGGCAACGCAGAAGCTGTAGCCAAAGCCTTCGTGGGCCATGGAGATCTCATTGCCCTCCAGTCCGGTAAACACCGGCAGGCGGTCAAAGCGCAGGCCCGCGCCCCTAACGGTAAGGCCCACAGGATCCATAGTGATCTCCACCGTCTTCTTGCCGCCGTTTTCCAGGCTGGCCCGGGCGATCCGGTCATTTACCGTATCGTATGTGACCTTACCCACAGGCTCATTGCCGCTGTCATCCACCAGACGGATGAAGGCCCGGTCCTTGATGCCGCCCCAGATCTGGGGGAACAGCACCGGCAGCGCATCGAACAGGCTCTTGGTACCCTTCATGGGGGCAGCCAAATAACGGCTGGGATATTCCTCCCGGTACTGGAACAGTTCCCGGATCCGCAGGGTATCCTGCTCACCCAGCAGGCTCACCCGGTAATTGCAGGAAGCGTAGTTCTGGGCAGTCAGGCCATTCTCGTCGATCCAGTCCGTCTTGGCCTGGTAGCTCAGCGGCGGGGTGATGCGGAACTGCTCCGCAAACCACCGGGCAGACTGGGCCATATTCTCGATGCGGATCTTGCCCTGCTTCTGCAGCTGCATCACATGCTTGAGCTGAGGCTCAAAACCGGGACGGATATTCTCCCACAGGAAGTTATTTTCCTGGCCCACCTGGGCATAACCGATGCCCAGAGAATCCTCATCGGTGATGCAGGAGAAGATCCAGCTGATAAACTTGGGATCACGGCCGGGAAGCCAGGCAGGCTCCAGGGAGTACACACCCTGCAGACCGTCCCGGGCATCGGCCTCGAAATTGTAAATGGGGTCCGGACCCAGGAGCCGGAACACGGGAACCTTCAGCTGGTTCTGCTCCGTCTGGGCGGGGATAAAGATATTCTTCTTGCAGGGGAAATACACACCGTTGGGGTAACCGCCCCAGAGGGTGAAGCCGTCAGTACCCAGCTGATCCCGGCAGATACAGGCACCCACCAGGCCGTACTTTTCCGCGGCGTAGCTTACTGTCACATTGTCCAGGACCCAGGAGCCAATGGTCTTGGGATACTTACCAAAGACGGCATAGAAGTCCGCCATGTAGGCATCCACCAGTTTCTTCCGGTCCTCGGGGGCATAGCCCAGAGAATAGGCGCTGTCCACCCGGTCATCATATTCTTCTTCCTGGCGGCTGTCCCGGAAGTTGATATCGGCCCGGCGGCACAGCTCGCTGGAGATCTCCCACCAGGCGGAGATCTCATCATTTTCATCCAGGTAATCCTTCAGCAAAGCCTGGTAAGTAGGATCGATCAGCGCGTCATGCTTTAGGGCATAGGTGCCGGGCAGGCCGTA